>NZ_JAESIH010000068.1 GCF_016756745.1 Aminivibrio sp. | reverse complement strand
CCCTCTCCCTGGGAATGGGGTGCATGATCACCTACGGCAGCTACGTGGACAAACAGACCGCTCTTCCCGGAGCGGCGATCCAGGTCTGCGTCATCGATACCTTGGTGGCCATCCTTGCGGGACTCGCCATCTTCCCGGCTGTCTTCGCCTTCGGAGTGGACGCGGGAGCCGGCCCCGGACTGACGTTCGTCACCCTTCCCTCGGTCTTCGCGAAGATGGCCGGCGGGTCGATCTGGTCCGCCCTGTTCTTCCTGCTTCTCTTCATCGCCGCACTGACGTCGGCCATCTCACTTCTCGAAGTCGTGGCGTCGTACGTCATCGACAAGGGGTGGGGCAGGCCCAAGGCGGCGGTCATCATGGGACTCCTCATCTTCGCCCTCGGCGTACCCTCCGCCATGTCCCTGGCCGGAGCGCCGAAGATCGCAGGCAAAGACTTCCTCGACGCCATGGACTTCATTTCAAACAACGTTCTTCTGCCTCTCGGCGGCGCGTTCATCGCTCTCTTCGTGGGCTGGATCTGGACGGCGGACGCACGGAAGGAAGTCACCAACGAAGGAACCGTTTCCTTCGGGCTCATGGAGCTGTGGATCTGGGTCTGCCGGATCGTCGCTCCTCTCGGGATTCTGTACATTTTCATCACCGGCCTCAAGTGGTGACGGAAGCCGTTTTTTTTGGAGGGCCCCTTCAGGGGCCCTTTTTTCTTCCTCTGCCCGGCCCTGAAATTCATTTTGTTGTTTCGTTCACAAAAAGCTTGACTCCTTTTTCTCATTGTGTAAAATAAACGTGATCTCCGGATGAACGCCGCAAGAGAGACTTTCCAGCACACAGGAAAGCGCCGAAGGGGCAAGGCCGGCCCGGCAGGGCGGTCGGAAACTCTCAGGCGAAAGGATTGCGGCCGGACGGATCTCTGAAATGAATAGCTCCCCCGATGCGGTTTCCCCTCCTCTCCGGGGCTATGCGACAGAGAGTGTCTTACCTATAGGCATAGGGAGGCAGTTGAATGTCCTGTCGCAGGCTTCTTGTCACCAACAATCCCCTTTTGCGGAACACCGTCCCGTCCTGCGATTTTGTCGAGGGCGATTCTCTCGCTGTTCTCCTGCGGTCGAGAGATTTTGTCCACATGGGCTGGATTCTACTGTCCCACCCCCTTTACGGCAATCTCCGCCCCCACCAGCACCCGTACCGCTCCGTCCTCCTGGAGCGTCCCGCCGGTGAATCAAGGCCGCCTCTCGACCTCCAGTCCCTGGAATACGTTGAAAACGCCCTCGGTGTGTATTCCGCCGAGAAGGAGCGGATTCTCACCGACAGGGGAATGCCCGGCGCCGTCCGGGACGATTTCGCCTATATAGACGCCGAGCTCATGAAGGAAAGCCTTTCCCGGTACGGCCTGTGGCCGGGAGAATCTTTGAAGAACGGTCATTGAAAGGAGGTGAAGGATAATGGTTGAATTGACGAAGGAGAATTTTGACGCCGAGGTCAAGGAGAGCGCTCTTCCCGTGCTCGTTGACTTCTGGGGCCCCAAGTGCGGTCCCTGCATGGCGCTGCTCCCAAACGTCCACAAGATGGCGGAGGAGTACGAAGGCAAAGTGAAGTTCTGTTCCGTGGATGTTTCCGGGAACCGGAGAGTTGCCATCGCGAACAAGGTCATGGGGCTTCCCACGTTCCTGTTCTGGAAGGACGGCGCGGAAGTCGCCAGGATCAGCGGCGGAGATGTGACCCTGGAAAAGATCAGGGAAAACGTGGAGGCTCTTCTGAAGTAGTTTTTCACGCCCAAAAGGGGGGAAACAGACAACCATGAGACTCGAGCTGCACAAAGTGAAGATCAACAAGCTGGCCTGGGGAGAAAAGACTTTCGTCCGGGGCGGCGTGCTGACTGTGAACAGGGAGGAACTCCTTTCCGTTCTCGCCGGCGATGAACGGCTTGCGAAGGTGGATGTGGACCTTGCTCTACCCGGCGAAAGCGTCCGCATTCTTCCCGTGAAGGACGTAGTAGAGCCCCGCTTCAAGATGGAAGGCCCCGGCGGAGTGTTCCCGGGCATGGTGTCCGACGTGGAATCCGTCGGTGAGGGCAAGACCCTCGTCCTTTCCGGAGCCGCCGTCGTGACCACAGGAAAGATCGTCCGCTTCCAGGAAGGCATCATCGACATGAGCGGCCCAGGGGCCGACTATACGCCGTACTCCCGGACCTGCAACGTGGTGATTATCCTCGAAAACGTCGAGGGGATCGACAAGCACGATTACGAGACCGCCTGCAGAATGGCGGGGCTGAAGGCTGCGGCGTACCTTGCCGAGAAGTGCCTCGGCACGCCCGCCGACGAGGTTGAGACCTACGAGACGCCCTGCCTCAGGGACGCCATGGCGGCTCACCCCGGACTGCCGAAAGTCGCCTATCTCTACATGCTCCAGTCCCAGGGGCTTCTTCACGACACCTACCTCTACGGCGTGGACGTGAAAAAAATCCTTCCCACCTTCCTCAACCCCACGGAAGTCATGGACGGAGCCATCGTCTCGGGCAACTGCGTGTCAGCCTGCGACAAGAACAACACCTACTCCCACCAGAACAACCCGGTGATCCACCACATGTTCAGGCGCCACGGCAAGGACTTCAACTTCCTCGGCTGCATCGTCACCAACGAAAACGTGACCCTCGCCGACAAGAAGAGAAGCTCCTCCTACTCCGTCAAGCTGGCGAAGACCCTCGGCGTGGACGGCCTCCTCATCTCCGAGGAAGGCTTCGGCAACCCTGACGCCGACCTGATCATGAACTGCTGGAAAGCCGAGCGGGCCGGAATCAAGACCACCCTTCTTACCGACGAATACGCCGGCCAGGACGGTGCGAGCCAGTCCCTCGCCGACTCCTGCCCCGAGGGCGATGCCTGCGTTACCGCCGGAAACGCCAATGAAGTGATCGTTCTTCCTCCCATGAAGAAGGTCATCGGCGTTCCCGAGGAAGCCAACGTCATTGCCGGAGGCTGGCAGGGATCCCTCGCCGCCGACGGCACCATCACCGTGGAGCTCCAGGCCATTCTCGGAGCCACCAGCGAGCTCGGCTTCACGAAACTCGGAGCCTACACCATCTGATCCGACGAACCGCACAACGACAAGGAGGTGTCACAGCATGGCCAAACTGGCAGGTAAAAAAGTTCTGCTGCTCGGTGAGCGCGACGGCGTTCCCGGCCCCGCCATGGAAGCATGCCTGAAGGACAGCGGCGCCGATATCGTCTTCTCGGTGACCGAATGCTTCGTCTGAACCGCCGCAGGAGCCATGGATCTGCAGAACCAGCAGCGCATCAAGGATGCCGCTGAGAAGTACGGCCCGGAAAACGTGGTCGTCATTCTGGGTTCCTCCGATGCCGAAGGCGCGGAAATTTACGCCGAAACGGTAAGCAACGGAGACCCCACCTTTGCAGGTCCCCTGGCCGGAGTCCAGTCTGGACTCGCCGTATACCATGTCTTTGAACAGGAGATTCGGGACGAATGCGATGCAAACGCCTGGGAAGAGCAGATCAGCATGATGGAAATGGTGCTCGACCCCGAGAAACTGTCTGAAGCCGTGAGCGGCATTCGGGCACAGTTCAGCAAGTACGCCCTATAAGAGGGGAGGGAGTAATTGTGTCATACCGGATCATTCATTATATAAACCAGTTCTACGCCGGCATCGGAGGCGAAGAGAAAGCGGACATCGCTCCCGAGATCCGCGAGGGAATAGTCGGGCCCGGAACGGCTCTGAAGGCGGCTCTCGGAGCCGATGCTGAAATAGTGGCCACCGTGATCTGCGGCGACTCCTACTTCGCCTCCAACATGGAGAAGGCAGGCGCCGAGATCATCGACATGATGAAGAAGTACAAGCCCGACGCCGTGGTGGCAGGGCCCGCCTTCAACGCCGGCCGCTACGGAACCGCCTGCGGCGCCGTGTGCGAGGCAGCGGTGAAGCAGCTCCGCATTCCTGCGGTCTCCGGAATGTATCCCGAGAATCCCGGCGTGGAGATGTACAAAAAGAGCTTTTACATCGTGGAAACTCCGGACAGCGCCGCAGGCATGAGGAAAGCGATACCCGCCATGGCGGCCCTCGTCCTGAAGCTCCTGAAGGGCGAGAAGCTCGGCACCCCCGCGGAGGAAGGTTATATCGAACGGGGCGTCAGGAAGAACAAGTTCTACGACAAGCTCGCCGCCGAGCGGGCGGTGGACATGTTCACCGCCAAACTGAAGGGAGAGCCCTTCGTCACCGAGTATCCCATGCCCGTATTCGACAGGGTGGCCCCCAATCCGGCGATCAAGGACATGAAGAACGCGGTCATCGCCCTGGTCACCTCCGGCGGCATTTGCCCCAAGGGCAACCCCGACCACATCGAGGCATCCAGCGCCAGCAAGTTCGGCGAGTACGACATCACCGGCGTTATGGACCTCACCGCCGACCGCTACTGCACGGCCCACGGCGGCTACGACGCCACCTACGCCGATCAGGACGCCGACAGGGTCCTCCCCGTGGACGTTCTTCGCGACATGGAGAAGGAAGGCGTTTTCAAGAAACTCCACAACAAGTTCTACACCACCGTGGGCAACGGCACGGCGGTGGCGAGCGCCAAGAAGTTCGGCGCCGAGATAGCCCGGAGGCTCATCGCCGACGGAGTGACCGCCGTCATCCTCACATCCACCTGAGGAACCTGCACTCGTTGCGGCGCAACGATGGTCAAGGAAATCGAGCGTGCAGGCCTGCCCGTGGTTCACGTGTGCACCATAGTTCCCATCTCCCTCACCGTGGGAGCCAACAGGATCGTTCCCGCCATTGCCATCCCCCATCCTCTCGGCGACCCCACCAGGACCATGGAGGAAGAGAAGGAAATCCGGCGCCGCCTGGTGGAGAAATCCCTGAAGGCGCTTCAGACGGAGATTTCCGAGCAGACGGTGTTTGCCGACTGACGGATGTTCATGCACGGGCCCGGAGAATCTCCGGGCCCCGAAGCTCAAGAGAGAAAAGCACAAGGAGGTTGGACCCCCATGGCCACCGCAGGAATCAAAGGATACGCCTACTGCCTGAACCACGCTCCCGAAACAGGATTCCATTACGGAAACACGCCGTTCATCGAACGAGAGACGAAGGGTGAGACCGAGTTCCTTCGGGAATTGCCGTCCTTCATGCAGAAATACGAGGAAGCCCGGGACTATGCCCCCAACCAGGCCTACATCGGCGGCATCGGCCTCGAGGCCCTGGAAAACACCCCGCAGCCCTGGTACGTCAACAGGATGGCCGGTTCAAACCGCTACGGGACCTATGGTGAGATCATGCCCGAGGATGAGTTCCTCGGCCTTATGGATATATGCGACGTCTTCGACATCATCTGGCTGGATGCCTCCTTCGCCGCCTCGGTCAGGGAAAAGCTCGCCGCAAGCCCGGTGATGAACGACAAATTGCTCGCCCGCCTCGAGGCAGGCCATTCCGCCGACGAGATTGCCCACGAGACCGCTCACAAAAAAGCCCTTCCCCTGTACTTCAACGGAAAGGTCGTGGGCTGCGCCAGAAACGGCCACGAGGTGGACGACTGCCTCTTCGCCTACGTGCTGCTCGAGAACATCGCCTGCAAGGCCGGGGGAGTGCTCTCCCTCCTGCACCTGCTGAAGAATACGGGCATGGCCCCCGAAGAGGTGGATTTCGTCATCGAGTGCTCCGAGGAAGGCGCAGGCGACATGAATCAGCGAGCCGGAGGCAACTTCGCAAAGGCCATCGCCGAGATCGCCGGGTGCGTCAACGCCAGCGGCTGCGACGTCCGGAGCTTCTGTGCCGGTCCTGTCAACGCCATGATCGCCGGTGCGGCCCAGGTGGCCTCCGGCGCACGGAAGAACTGCGTCGTGCTCGCGGGCGGCGCCGTACCAAAACTCTACATGAACGGCCGCGACCACGTAAAGAAGAAGATGCCGGCCCTGGAGGACTGCCTCGGGAACTTTGCCGTGCTCCTCGTTCCCGACGACGGAACGTACCCCGTCATGAGGCTCGACGTCCTCGGCAAGCACACCGTTGGCGCCGGATCGTCCCCCCAGGCGGTGACCACGGCTCTCATCCTCGATCCCCTGGAGAAGGCGGGGCTTTCCTTCATGGACGTTGACAAGTACGCCGCCGAGCTCCACATCAACGAAATCACCCTTCCTGCGGGCGCGGGGGATGTCCCCCTGGCGAACATCAAGATGACCGCCGCTCTTGCCGTTACAAAGAAAGCCATCGAGAAGGCCGACATGATGACCTTCGTCAAGGAGCGGGGTGTTACCGGCTTCGCCCACACCCAGGGGCACATCCCCTCGGGAGTGCCCTTCGTGGGGCACGCCTGCGAGGCGCTGAAGGCGGGAACCATGAAACGGGCCATGATCATCGGGAAGGGAAGCCTCTTCCTCGCAAGGCTCACGAACCTTGCCGACGGCGCCTCCTTCCTTCTTGAGCCTCCTTCCGGAAAAGCGGAAACGGGAGCAGCTGTTTCCAAAGACGACATCAAGGCCCTTCTCCTGGAGGTTCTCTCGGAACTGTCAGGAAAGCTGTAGACGGGAGGAAAGACCATGTCTGATATCAGGAAGCTCATAGGCGAAGCCCTGGCGGAAATCGTATCCGATGCCCGATCGGGAGGACCCCGGATATCCGTGGGTCTCATGGCCGCGGGCAGCGAGCTCGGGGCGGAAGAACTCGCCCGGGGCGCCAGGCTGGCCCAGGAAAATTCGGCCCGGATAGGGGTGGTCATGATCGGTCCTAGGATCCCCGGCTTCGAGGACCTGGCATGGATCGAGACCCCGGACTGCGAGGAGGACGTGGCGAAGGCCATGGAAGAAGCCCTTTCCGATGGGCGGATCGCCGGCGCCGTGGCGCTCCATTATCCCTTCCCCCTTGGTGTCACCACCATCGGAAGGGTTCTGACTCCAGGCAGAGGCAGACCCATGATCCTAGCCTCGTCCACCGGTACCTCCGCGGCGGGCAGGGTGGAGGCAATGGTCAGGAACGCCCTGTACGGCATCGCGGCCGCAAAGGCCATCGGCCTGGACAATCCTTCGGTGGGAATCCTCAACGTGGACGGTGCCCAGCTTGCCTATAAAACCCTCAATTCCCTGAAGGAGAAGGGATACCCCATTTCTTTCGGCGCCAGCATAAGGAAAGACGGAGGCGCTGTCCTCAGGGGGAACGACATTCTTGCCGGAGCCGTGGATATCTGCGTCACCGACACCCTCACGGGGAACGTGCTGATGAAGATGTTCTCCTCCTTCACCACTGGGGGATCCTACGAATCCCTCGGGTGGGGCTACGGTCCCTCGGCGGGAGAGGGGTGGAACAGAGTTATCTCCATCATCTCGAGGGCTTCCGGAGCCCCGGTCATCGCGGGCGCCCTGGAATATACCGCCAGGGCCGCGGCGGGCAATTTGCCGGAAAAGGTGGCGGCGGAGCTTGCCGCTGCCCGGAAGGCAGGCCTGGACGCCGTGCTCGAAGGGCTCGCCCGGAAAGCCTCCTCCGCGGACCAGGTGACCGCTCCTCCAGCTGAACCGACCGACGAGGAAATCCACGGCGTGGACGTCCTGTCCATCGAAGACGGCGTCAAGGTTCTCTGGAAAGAGGGGATTTATGCCGAATCTTCCATGGGATGCACCGGTCCCGTAATCAAGGTTCCCGGGAAACATCTCGGCAGGGCTGAAGACATTCTCAGAGCCGGCGGATATATTTGACATTAGTTGGGAAGGCTGATTCTGCCTTCCCTGTTCTCTTTTCAGAGGAATGATCTATGCTATAATTTTTCTGAAAGAATGAACCTATTCGAACATTAAAGGGGGGAAAGAGAGACTCCAATCTGCAGCTTGTTCCGGATTCCGCCGTTTTTTTTGTTTTGGAGGCACCCCCGTTCCGGGAGAGCCCGGAGGGGAGAAATTTGCGCGCTGAATAACATGAGAGGGGGAATCGCAAATTATGCAGGAAGTAATGAGGATCAACGGGGTTATCAACAGTATCGTATGGGGGCCCTGGATGCTGGCCCTCCTGGTAGGCACAGGTGTCTACCTCACCATCGTTCTCGGTGTGCCCCAGCTTCGCTATTTTTGTCTTATGTTCAAGGAAGTATTCGGCAACCTCGGCAAGAAGAAGGAAGGCGAAGGTGCCATCTCCTCCTTCGCAGCCCTCTCCACCGCTCTCGCCTCCACGGTGGGAACGGGCAACATCGCGGGTGTCGCCACGGCTCTTCACCTCGGCGGCCCCGGGGCCCTTTTCTGGATGCTCGTCTCCGCCGTATTCGGCATGACAACAAAGATGGCGGAAGTCACCCTGGCGGTCCGGTTCCGTGAAAAGGACGAACTGGGCAACTGGCGGGGCGGTACCATGTACATCCTCGACAAGGCCGCCGGTCAGAAATGGCTCGCCTGGCTCTTCGCCCTCTTCGGGTTCCTCGCCTCCTTCGGCATCGGCTGCGCTGTCCAGGCCAACTCCACCGCTGAAGGCTTCAATCTCGGCTTCGGCATCCCCAACATCTACACCGGAATCGCCATCGCCGTGCTTACCGCTCTTGTCATCGTGGGCGGCCTGAAGCGTATCGCCGACGTCACCACCTACCTCGTTCCCTTCATGGCCATCTTTTACATCGTCGGCGCCATAATCGTGGTTGCCGCCCACAGCGACCAGATCGTACCGGCTTTCAGCAACGCCGTGAAGTATGCCTTCAGCGATCCCATGGCCATGCCCGGAGCCATCGCGGGATGGGCGGTCAGGGCGGCCATCACCCGGGGCATCGCCAGGGGCGTTTTTTCCAACGAAGCCGGCCTCGGATCCGCTCCCATGGTTCATGCCACCGCAGTGGTGGATCATCCTGTCCGCCAGGGCATGTACGGTCTCTTTGAAGTTTTCACCGACACCATCATCATCTGCACCCTTACCGCTCTTGCAATCCTCACCAGCGGAGTGCTGACGGGAAATCCCGAACTCTCCGGCGCGAAGCTCTCCCTGTCCGCCTTTGAAGTCGTCCTCGGCGGCACGGGCACCATGATTCTCTCCGTGGGGCTGGGCCTCTTCGCTTTCTCCACCATCCTCGGCTGGTACTGGTACAGCGAGACCTGCGGCACCTACATCTTCGGAACGAAGGTCATCCCCGTTCTGAAGGTTCTCTGGGTCGTCCTCATCGTTCTCGGCGCGGCAGGCGGCGTGTTCCTCGGCAATGCCAAAGTCTTCCTCGACAACCTGTGGGATATGGCCGACACCCTGAACGGCCTCATGGCGGTACCGAACCTTGTGGCCCTCCTCATCCTCTCCGGCGAGATGAGGAAGCTTGTGAAGGACTTCGACGAAAAGCGCCGGAACGGTACCCTGAAGGTCTAACGAAACGACGGCAGTTTCGGAAAAAGGGGACGGGATCCCGTCCCCTTTTTTCCGGAAGGAAGGGGGATCCTTATGCACCGCGCCACGCGAATGGAAGTCAATCTTGCGAACGTGAAAGCCAATTTTCTGGCCGTACGGCGCCATGTGGGGCCGGGACCGGAAATTTTCGGAGTCATTAAAGCCGATGCCTACGGGCACGGTATTCACCAGGTCTGCAAAGCCCTTTCGGAAGCGGGGTGCAGGCGGTTTGCCGTGGCCATTCCCGACGAGGCCTTCGAGCTGCGGGAAGGAGGCGTCACCGCGCCCCTTCTCGTCCTCGGGCCCGCTCCCGCCCGGTCGGCGGCGGAATATGTCAGGCAGGATGTCACGGCGACGATCACCGATCTTTCCTTCGCCCGCGCCCTCAGCGCCGAGGCGGTCAGGCAGGGGAAAAAGACGCCGGTCCACGTGAAGGTGGATACCGGCATGAGCCGCATCGGGTTTACTCCGAAAGAGATCCCCGCCGTTCTCGACGAGCTGGGAACCCTGCCTGGGCTCTTCCTGGAGGGGATGTACACCCACTTCGCCACGGCGGACGAGCGGCGCCTCGATTTCACTGAGTACCAGTTCTCGGGGCTGAAGGAGGCCCTGGCTGCCGCGGAAGCCAGGGGACTTTCCGTTCCCTTACGCCACGCCTGCAACAGCGCCGGGATTCTCGCATGCCCGGACAAGTATCTCGACGGCGTCCGTCCCGGAGTTATCCTCTACGGCATGTACCCCTCGTCGGAATGTGTCCGGTCCGTGGAGCTCCTTCCCACCTTCGAGGTGAAAACGGAAGTGGCCCTCGTGAAGGAACTCCCCCGGGGAAGCGGCGTGGGCTATGGCCTGAAGTACATGACCCGGGGGACGGAAACCATGGCTGTGCTTCCCGTGGGGTATGCCGACGGATATTCTCGGGCCCTCTCCATGAAGGTGGACGTCCTCATTGGTGGAAAACGGGTCCCCCATGCGGGGAACATCTGCATGGACCAGATGATGGTGAACGTCACGGGAATGGAAGTAAAGGTAGGCGACGAGGTAGTCCTTATCGGCCGGCAGGGAAGCGAACATATTTCCCCCGAGGAAATCGCCGCCGCGAGAAACACCATCAACTATGAAGTGCCCGTCATGTTCCTCAGGAGGGTTCCGAGAATCTACATCTCCTGATGGCTGCGGAATTCCTGCTGCGTGCCGATGTGAAAGACACCTTCGGGCGGTCCGGCAGGACCGCCCGAAGCCACCCCGGCGGGGAGCCTCACCGGCGGCCCAAGCGAGCACCGGTGACACTCCCCGCTGCCTGCGGATTTAGGCCTTCGTTCGCCGGTTGCCTGCCTGTAAAACCGACGTCCGTGCCTGTTTCTCTCACCTCATGCACCCCCCTCCAGGGGATATCTCCGCAAAAAGAGCGCGGAGCGGGATCTCTTCGCCCCCGGGGAGGGCGAATTTACCGTATGCCCGACGACACTCCCTCCGCCTGAAAAGCCTGCGGATTTAGGGGGCCGCCCTTTTCTGATTTTTTCCCCCGACTTGGGTATAATGGGTATCGTCACAATTCAAGGAGGCGATACGAAAATGAACCTTCCCGCACTAAAGAATTTTTCCGTCGGCTCCCTCGATGATGCCATGGTCCGTGCCCTCGAGGAAGCCGCCGCACGCTGCAGACGAAACGCAGTCACCATGGTCACCCTCGCGGAGAGCGGCCACCCTGCCGGTTCCCTTTCGAGCACGGAAATGTATCTGACCGTCTACGGCGTTGCGGACCTGACGCCGGAGAATTGTTCGGGACTTGACCGGGACTATGTTTCCGTCAGCCACGGCCACACCTCGCCGGGAGCTTACGCCGCCCTCGCGGAGTGGGGATTCTTCCCGCCCATGGACGCAGTTGCCCATTTCCGCCAGTGTGGTTCCCCATTCCAGGGTCACGTGGAGCGGGACGTGCCGGGCATCGACTGGGGAAGCGGCAACCTCGGCCAAGGCCTTTCCGCAGGAGTCGGCTTCGCCCTCGCCCAGAAAGCAAGGAACAACGGCAAGCGAACTTACGTTCTCATGGGGGACGGCGAGCAGACCAAGGGCCAGAGTGCCGAGGCCCGGCGGATCGCCGTCAAGGAGAATCTCGCCAATATCACCGCGCTGGTGGACTGGAACAACATCCAGATCTCGGGAACCATCGAATCGGTCATGCCCGCGGACATCCCCGCCCTCTGGAAGGCCGACGGATGGAACGTGATGGAATGCGACGGCCACTCCTTCCGGGAACTCTACACCGCCCTCCGCCTGAGCGTGTCCTGTGGCAGGCCCACGGTCATCCTGTGCCGGACCGTCATGGGCAGGGGAGTGTCCTTCATGGAAAACACGCCTGAATTCCACGGCAAGGCTCCCCGAACGGAACTGTACGTCCAGGCCATGAAGGAGCTCGGCGGCGACCCGTCCCTTCTCGACGAGGCAAGGAAAATTCGCGAGTCGGCACCGGTCCCCGCAGGAAGACACGTGGCGCCCGCGAAGGCGGACCTCGATCTTGGAGACCCCGTCACCTACGGAGCGGACAAGAAGACGGACAACCGCTCCGCCTTCGGTACCGCCCTCGCCGACGTGGGCGAAAAAAACTACGGGAAGGAAGGCGGAACGCCCCTTCTCGTCTTCGACTGCGACCTTGCCGGCTCGGTGAAGACGGGGGACTTCGCGAAAAAATGCCCCGACTGGTTCATCCAGGCGGGCATCCAGGAACATTCCACCGCTACCGCCGCCGGGGCCGCTTCCACTGCCGGCGTGGTCTCCCTGTGGGCCGATTTCGGCGTCTTCGGCCTGTGCGAGGTGTACAACCAGCAGCGGCTGAACGACATCAATTCCGCCAACCTCAAGACGGTGCTTACCCACGTGGGCCTCGACGTGGGCGAGGACGGCAAAACCCACCAGGCCATCGACTACGTGGGGCTGCTCCGGAACACCTTCGGCTGGAAGCTCGTGGTGCCCGGAGACCCCAACCAGACGGACAGGGCCACCCGCTGGGCCCTCGGCGAGGCGGGGTGCGTCTGCATCGCCATGGGCCGGAGCAAGCTCGACGTCCTGACGGATGAAAAAGCACACCCTCTCTTCGGAGGCGACTACCGTTTTCGCTACGGGGAAGCGGTACAAGTGCGCCCCGGGAAGGACGGCGCCATCTTCGCCCTCGGCGCCATGACGGAGCGGGCTGTGAAAGCCCGGGACATTCTCCGAGAGAAACACGGCATGGAGGTGTCTGTGTACTGCGTGTCCAGTCCTCTCGCCCCCGACGACGGGGCCCTGCAGGAAGCGGCGGCCACGGGCCGTATTCTCACCTGCGAGGACCACTCGGTGAACAGCGGCATGGGGTCCATCCTCGCCGCCCGGATGACGGAGCTGGGGCTCAGCGCATCCTTCAGGGCCGTGGGGGTGCACACCTACGGAGAGTCCGGCAGCTCCCCCGACGTCATCGCAGCCATGGGCCTCGACGAGGTCTCCCTGGCGAAAGCCTTCGAGTCCCTTTCGGGAAAATAGCCGGACCCGTGGGACAACGGCTTCTTCTCCACGCATGCTGTGCTCCTGACGCCACGGTGCCCCTCGCCGATCTTTCGGCGGAGGGGTATGCCGTGACTCTCTACTGGTACGGCGCCAATATCCACCCTGCGGAAGAGGAAGAAAAACGAAGGGAGGCCCTCGTCTTCCTCGCGGCGGGAAGAGTTCCCGTCATCGTGGAGGATACCTGCACTCCTTCGTGGATGGAGGCGGCCTCGCCCCTGGCGGGGGAGCCGGAGGGCGGCAGGCGGTGCGCCCTCTGCTTCAGGCTTCGGCTCGAGGGGGCGGCACGGGCGGCCCTCCGCGAGGGTATCCCTTTGCTCTCCACCACCCTGACCATCAGTCCCCACAAGGACGGGGCGCTCATCAACGCCATCGGGGAGGAAACGGCTCGGGCTTTCGGCCTACGGTGGCTGTCAAGGATCTTCCGGAAGAACAACGGTTTTGTCCGCTCCGTCGCCATGTCGAAGGAGCTCGGTCTCTACAGGCAGTCCTACTGCGGCTGCATTTTCAGCCTGCGAAGAGGTGAAGCACATGAATCAGTCTCCGGTGGGGAAACTTCCCCCGGGTCAGCTTGAAGGAAGCATTTTCCGGTTCTGCGGGGCATCCCGGCCCGAGGTGATTATCGGTCCCGGCATAGGGGAAGATGCCGCGCTCATCCGGTGGCCGGATGGAAAATACGTGGCAGTGGCCTCCGACCCCATAGTCGGGGCGTCCGCAGGAGCGGGGAAATTTCTCGTCCACATCAATGCCAACGACATCGCCTGCAAAGGAGGAGACCCTTCATTTTTCGTGGTCACCCTCCTCATCCCCTCCAGGCAGGGCATTCCCATGGTGGAAGGCCTCATGAGGGAAATCCACGAGGCCTGCCTCTCCATAGGGGCGGCAGTGGTGGGAGGCCATACGGAACTTACGGACCGCTACGACCAGCCCGTTCTCGTGGGAACAATGATGGGCCCGACGGAATACGCCCACCGGGCCACGGACATTCGTCCCGGGGACAGGCTGATTCTCACGAAACATGCCGGCCTCGAGGGTATGGCCATCCTTGCCTCGGACAGGCCCGACCTCCTGGAACCTGTCATCGGTCCCGATGGCGTCCGGGAGGCCGCCGGCTGGCTGGAGGACATCTCGGTCCTTGAGGAAGCGAAGTGCCTCCGGGACATCGCCCGGTTCCTTCACGACCCCACCGAGGGGGGCATCGGGGGGGGCATAGCGGAGATCATGCGGCTCAGCAGTCTCGGCGTCGAGCTGGACTACGGGAAAATCCCCCTCTCACCTCTTACTGAACGGGCGCGTCAGGGCCTGGGATTCGATCCCTTCCATCTCATCTCCTCCGGAGTCCTCCTGGCGGTGGTGGCTCCCGAACACGAGGAGGAAGCCTTGGCGAGGCTGGCGAAGAAGGGGATTCCCGCCGCTTCGGCAGGACGGTTCGTCGGGGGCCGGGGAAACTGTCCCGACAACGTCGCCGAGGAATTATGGGGCCTGCTCGGCCGGTCGAAGGGAGAATGACTCCATGAACAGGGAAGGAATTTCCGGACGGGTTGCCCGTCTCCGGGAACGCCTCGGGCAGGAAGGAGCGGATGTTTTCGTCCTTGTGGTGGCGGAGCGGTACAACAGCGAGTCCATGACCTACCTGAGCGGCTTCCGGGGAAGCAGCGGCGCCCTCGTCGTGTCGGAGGACAGGAACTATCTCCTTACTGACGGTCGCTATGCTCTCCAGGCCCGGGCAGAGTCGCCTTTCGACATCGTCATTGTGGATGGCGGATCCCTCCAGGGAAAGACGGCGGACATTCTGCGGCAGGGACGGTGGGAAACCGCCGGATTCGAGGCGGAGCGGCTCTCCGTTTCCATTTTCAGCGCCCTCGAACCATCGGTCTCTGTCTGGAAAGATTGCTCCGGGCTTCTACCCTCCCTGCGGCGGAGGAAGGAAGAGGGCGAGGCGGCCCTCATCCGGAAGGCGGCCGCCCTGGCCTATCATGCCTACCTTGAGGTCCGGGAGGGCATGACGGAGAAGGAGTTCAACGCCCTGCTTGAATACACCCTGAGGAAAAACGGCGCCGAAGGGGGATGGAGGAACAACGAATTCATCGTCGCCTCCGGCGAGCGGAGCGCCCTGCCCCACGGCGTACCCACCGACCGGGCCTTCCGGAAGGGGGACATCGTCACCGTGGATTTCGGCGCCACAGTGGAGGGGTACATGTCCGACCTGACCAGAAACTTTACCATCGGCCCTCTCTCCCCCCAGAGCAGGGATATCCAGGACACCCTCCTGGAAGCCCATCAGCGGGCCGTGGAGGCCCTCCGCCCCGGTGTGGAAGGCAAGGCTGTGGATGCCGTCGCCAGGGACGTGATCACCCGCCGGGGATGGGGAAAGCATTTCCCCCACGGCCTCGGGCACGGCCTCGGGATGGAGGTTCACGAAGTGCCGCGGCTCTCTCCCCACTCCAGGGACGTCCTGGAGGAAGGGGACGTGGTCACCGTTGAGCCGGGCATCTATATCGAGGGCTGGGGCGGCATGAGGATCGAGGACGACTACCTCGTCACCGCCGGCGGCGCGGTTTGCCTCTCCGGCGGGGAGGGAAGGGAAGCCCCCGCGCTGTGACGTGCCGGGGGAGAATCAGCGGAATCTGTTTCTCCGGTTGCCTTTTCTTGCCGGAAATAGATATAATGATCTTCAGGAAACACAATCACGAAGAACACCAGAAGGGGGATATCTCATGAAAAAGTATGTGTGCACCGTGTGCGGCTATGTCTACGACCCCGCCGAGGGCGATCCCGATTCGGGGGTGGCTCCCGGAACAGCTTTTAAAGACATTCCCGACGATTGGGTTTGCCCGGTCTGTGCCGTGGGCAAGGATATGTTCGAGCCCGAGGAGTAAAACGCAATAAAAAAAGGAGGCCGAAAGGCCTCCTTTTTATTGCAGGGACTTCACGATGTATGAGGCTGCCGAAACCATGTCCTCCCGGGACAGGGAAGACGATTCGAGAGTGAGAGTGGCTTCGTCGGTCAGGGCAACCGCCAGGGCCTGCCCCACCGAGGGGACTTCCTCCAGGAGAGCCCGTTTCCCTTCGACGGTGAGTCCCTCGTAGGAAGAACCGAATCCCAGAGGCCGGTCATCGGCCGAGAAGCCTTCAGGGGGAGTACGAAGCTCTCCGGCTCCGGGGCCGGCCATCAGGGTGGCCTTCAGTGTCCGCCCCCCGCCGGCGGTGTAGACCCGAACAAGCCATTCACCGAAATTACCCGATGGAGCCTCCAGCGGAGTCCGCTGTACTTCCTCTCCGGTGAAGCCGGGAATGTCGGGAAGAGTCCATGCCGGGGCAGTGCCCGGAAAGGCCAGGATTATCAGGAGAGCCGGAAGAGCCGGCAAGAAAAAACGAAAATGTTTCACTTTCAATACCCCCTCGGCCGTTTTTCTCTATTCTACTACATGGGCCCTAAATCCGCAGGCAGCGGGGAGTGTCCTAAATCCGCAGGCAGCGGGGAGTGTCCTAAATCCGCAGGCAGCGGGGAGTGTCACCGGGGAACGCTTGGGCGGGGGGTGCAGATTGTCGTCCTTGACAACTGCACCTGAAACCGACATCCGTGTCGGTTTCTCGGCCCGGGCGCTGTGCCCGGCGACACTCCCTCTGCCTGAAAAACCTGCGGATTTAGGTGGGCGAACCGAATTTTTCATTCTTCCCGTTACGGGGTATAATCAATTTCTGACCGAGTGTCTTCAATTCAAAACCGCCGGGAGGAGTTCTTCCGTGTACCGATATGCCCTGAAAGTTTACGGCTGTCAGATGAATGTCTATGACGGCGACAAAATGAAAACAGCGCTGAAAGAACGGGGATGGACCGAGGTTCACGAGGAGGAGGCCGACGTGGTCATCCTCAACGGATGCAGCATCCGCGACAAAGCCGAGCAGAAAGTCTGGAGCGACCTTGGCAGGTTCGCCCCCCGCTGGGAGAGAGAGCGGAAGCCCTTCGTTGCCGTGACGGGCTGCGTGGCCCAGAACGTGGGCCGCAAAATGGCCGCCCGGTTCCCCTGGGTCCGCTTCGTCTCCGGCCCCAGGCACATCGGCGCCGTGCCTGACGGCCTGGAGAAGCTCATGGCATCTCCCGGTGAAATCTTCCTGTTCCTTGACGACGACCCAAGAGCATTCATCGAACTCCCCGGCGCCCCCGTGGAGCGGGTCAACCCCTGGAAAGCCTTCGTTACCATATCCCACGGCTGCGACAACTTCTGCTCCTACTGCATCGTCCCCTACGTCCGGGGGCGCTTCGTCTCCCGTCCCCCCGAGGATATCCTCGAGGAAATGAGAACCCTTGCGGCCGACGGCGTCCTGGAGATCACCCTGCTTGGGCAGAACGTGAACAGTTACGGAAAGGATTTCACCAACGGCTACACCTTCGCCGACCTCCTGAGGGACGGCGCCCTGAAGACGGGAGTCCGGCTTCTCCGGTTCGCTACCTCCCATCCCCGGGACTTCACTCCCGACATTGTGGAGGTAATGGCGGAGCATTCTTCGGTGATCTGCCCCTCCATCAACCTGCCCATCCAGTCAGGGAGCGACCGCGTCCTCGCCCTCATGAACAGGGGATACACGGTGGAGCAGTACCGGGCCGTGGTCTCCGCAATCCGGAGCCGACTGCCGGGAGTCGGCCTCACCACGGATCTCATCGTGGGGCACCCCGGGGAAACGGAGGAGGATTACCGGGAATCTCTGAAGGTGCTGGAGGAATTCCGGTTCGACCTCGTTCACTCCGCCGCCTACTCTCCCCGGGAGGGTACCGGGGCGGCACGCCGGGAGGATCAGGTTCCCCACCGGGAAAAAATGGCACGGCTGAATGGGGTGAATATCCTCCAGTCGAGAATCGCCCGTGAGATCAACGAATCCCTCGTGGGGAGCTTTTTCCCCGTGCTTCTGGACGACTTCGCCCCCCGGGGAGATGGACTCCTGCAGGGGCGGACCCCTTCCGACAAGGTGGTGCTCGTGGAGGCGGGGGAGGAGATGCTCGGCCGGTTTGTCCGAGTGGAGATCACCCGGGCGGACAACTGGTGCCTCTCCGGCCGGATCGTCGAAAACGGAAAATAGGGGGGACGGGCAGTGAAGAAAGGTATTTTTTCCGATCCGAAATACCAGGGGCTCGCCTTCTTCGCCCTGGGAATCGGGTGTTTTGTCCTGGCGGGAATAGTGGTGTTCCTTTTCTCGGGCCGTTTCGTGGACCGTCCCTCGGGAGCGAAGGCCGGCCCCGCCCTCTCCATAACCGTGCCCGCAGACAGACCCTCCGCACCGCCGGAAGTTTCCATGCCCGCTCAGGAGCCTCCGGAGGCGAAGGAGTGGGTGCTCTACATCACCGGCGGCGTGGCTTCGCCGGGAGTCTATTCCCTCCCTCCTGGAAGCAGAGTTCACAACCTGGTGGACGCTGCGGGGGGACTGCTTCCCAACGCTGATCCCGTGAAGGTCAACCTGGCCGCTCCCCTGGCGGACGGGGTGCATGTCCATGTCCCCCTGGCGGGGGAGGACGGCGGAAAGAACGATGCCTCAGCTTCCGGCGCCCCGCCGGACAGCGGTTTCCTCCGGCCGCCCGCAATTCCTGGCGGCAATGTCGGCGGAGCCGTGAGGGTGAACACCGCATCCCTGGAAGAACTCCAGCGTATCCCCGGGATCGGTCCGACGATTGCTCGGGCCATCCTCGAATACCGGGCGCAGAAAGGCAAGTTCTCATCCCTGCAGGATCTCCTGAAGGTGAAGGGTATAGGCCCAAAAAAGCTGGAGAGCATCAGGAACCACGTCGACCTGCGATGATCCCCCTTCCGGGATATGACGAAGGCATCGCCCGGGCCCCTCTTCTCTTCCTCCTCGGAGCGGTCTTTACGGCCCTCGTCCTCGGCGATAGGGGAATGCCCCCTTCTGCGGCCGGAGCCGCCGCATCACTTGTATGCCTCGGGCTCCTTCTCCTTCTTTCCGGCCGCCGTCCCGCCCGGTTTCTTTCTTACTGCCTCGCTCTGGCCCTTCTGGCCTTCCTGTGTTCCTTCCTCTCAACCTGGAGGGTGCAGAACTTTTCCCCGCTCCGGGGACGGGTTCTCGACGGCGGCGTGGTGATCCTCGAACGCCCGTGGGGTTCCTCAAGGGTCGTGGTGGTGGACGGCGCGACGGGACGGTACCTTCTCAGGCTCCGGCCGGACCGGTCCGTCATGGAAGGGGAGACCCTCACATTCGCCGGCGAGGCAGTACCTTTCAGGATCAGGGAAAATTCATCCTTCAGGGAAGACCTGTACTGGCGGGCCAGGGGCGTGTCCGCCGAGGTTTTCCCCGACGAACTGCTGCCCCGGCGGGAGAGGCGTTTCGGCCTGCCCGCCCTCAGAACGGCCCTTCGCAGGAACATACTCCTCAACCTTCCTCCGGCCACCAGGGGCTATCTTCTCGCCGCCTTTCTCGGCGTTCGGGACCCCTCCCTCGCAGACGGCCACAGGACCTGGGGAACCGCCCACCTTCTCGCCGTCTCCGGCTTCCACGTGGGCCTCGCCGCTGCGGCTGTCTGGAAGATTCTCTCCCTCGGCATTCTTCGCCGGAGGCTGTCCTTCCGCGGACGGATTCTCGCGACAAGCGGCCTTCTCTGGGGCTACGCCCTTCTGGCGGGGGGAGCGCCAAGCGCCCTCCGGGCCGCCCTGATGGTGCAGTCCGTACTCCTCGGCTATGCCCTTGGACGGAAGGGGAGCCCCCTCAACGCCGTATCCCTGGCGGGGCTTCTTCTCCTTCTCTGGAGGCCCGAGTGGTACGCCGACCTCGGATGGAGGCTGTCCGTTACGGCAGCCCTTCTGCTGTCCGCTCTTGCCGAACGGGGAACGGGCTGGAGGGCAGCCCTTGCCGCAAGCCCTCTGGTCTGGCTCGCCACCTACCCCCAGACAGCCGCCGTCTTCGGCGCTGTCCCACTGTCCGGCATCCTGGTCAACATGGCGGCCCTCCCGGTCTTTGCCTTTCTCTACCCCTTCGCCGCCGTGCTCTCAATACCTGCCCTTGCGGGGATACCCGGGGGGTATTATATCGCCGCCGCCGCCGAGGGGCTCTTTCTCCTCTGGCAGTGGGCGGCGGATACTCTCACGTCATTCATACCGTGGTCTGCCTCCTGGTCGCCGGCGTTCGCCGTTGCGGGCAGCGCCGCCTTTATCGTCTCCCTCGCCTTCGGCCTCTTCAGGCCGGGGCTCCGAACCTTCGGGGGAGCCCTGCTTGCGCTCCTCGCCGGGATGATCTTTTTCTGAGGTTCCGCCCTGTGCTGCCGGCATTATCTCCCTCTGCCTGCGGATTTAGGTTAGGACTTGGGGGACGAAATTTCCCTCCCGACAGGGTATAATGTCCTGATGTTGAAATCCTTCAAAAGAGGAGGACGGTACTATGCTGCTGGTCCTTGACGTCGGAAACACCACCACGGTCATCGGCATCTACGACGGTGAGACCCTGGTGAAGCACTGGAGACTCATGTCGGAGAGGCGCACCTCCGACGAGCTGGGCATATTCCTGCTGAACCTGCTGGACATCTGCGGCATCCCCCGGGCGTCCATCGACGGGGCCATCTACTCGAGCGTCGTACCCTCCCTCGACATGGCTCTCTCCGAGGGCCTGAGGGAATACCTCGCGGTGGAACCAGTGAAGGTGACGTCCGCCCTGGACCTTGGCATCGACATCGCCTATTCGCCCAAGCATGAAGTGGGGGCCGACCGGCTTGTGAACTCCGTGGCGGGGAAGGCCAAGTACGGCGCGCCCCTCATCGTGGTGGACTTCGGCACGGCCATCACCCTCGACATCCTGAACTACGAGGGGGCCTACCTTGGGGGGACCATCTCCCCCGGCCTGGTGACGGGCATGGAATCTCTCTTCGGGCGCACGGCGAAGCTGCCCCAGGTCTCCCTGGAACCCCCGAAGACCGTCATCGGGAACAATACCATCGGCTCCATCCAGGCGGGAATTCTCTTCGGCAACGCGGGGCTCGTGGATTTTCTCGTCCGGAAGACCTGGGACGAACTGGGCGGCAGAACGCCCGTGGCGGCCACGGGAGGCCACGCGGCGGTTATCGGCGCCATCTCGGAAACCATCACCACAGTGGACCCGTGGCTCACCCTGGAAGGGCTCCGGCTCATCCACGAGCGGAACCGCCCGCTGTGAGCGCCTTTCCTCCGGTCTTTTCCGTGGTCGCACCGCACCGCACAGAAGCGGGTGGGCTGGCTCTCGAATCCCCCCTCCTGCTGGCCCCCCTCGCCGGGGTGACCATTCCCCCCCTGCGGCTCTTCTATTCGCTCCTCGGTGCCGCGGCTGTCCACACGGAGATGATCAGCTGCGCTGGGCTCCGGCGGGCCAACAGGAAAACGGCGGCCATGCTCGACATCCTGCCCGGTGAAGCGCCGGTCATTGTCCAGCTCTTCGCGGGCGACACGGAGACCATGCTGCGGGGCGCCGAGACCGCCCTGGAGGGGACGTCCTTCCGGGCGGTAGGGATCAACATGGCCTGTCCCATGCCCAAGGTACTCAAAAAGGGAGCGGGGGCCCGGCTCCTCGAAAACCCGGGCACGGCATTTTCGATGGTTTCCTCTCTGTCGGGCCTGGGACTGCCCGTATGGCCGAAGATCCGAAAATGCCCTCCCGGTTACCCCCTGACGACGGAGGAGTTCTGTCGGGGGCTTCTGGATGCCGGTGCCTCCCTGGTCTGCCTTCATGGCCGCACTCCCGCCCAGCGGTATTCAGGAGAGGCTGACCGGGAGATCGTGGGGGCCATGGCGGCGAAATTCCCGGAAAAAATTTGCGCCAGCGGTGACGTCTACACCCCGGAGCAGGCGGCGGACTATCTCCGGCGGGGGTGCCGGACTGTCCTGATGGCGAGGGGCGCCTTGGCTGACCCCTTCCTCTTTGCCCGCACTCTGGCGTTTCTCGGGTATGACGTGCATAATAGTTACAGAAATCCGTCCCCGGATTTCCAGATGTCTCTGTTGCTGCACTTCGGCGACTCGGTGTGCGGCTATTGCGGCCCACGGATGGCGGTGCTTTTCGTAAAGCGCCTTCTTTCCGGCATGTTCAGGGGCGTCCGGGGTATAGGCGGGCTCCGCAGGGCGGCGGCCCGCGTACTTTGCTGGACGGAACTCCGGGGGATACTTGAACGTTGTGACGCGTACTTCGAAAGGAGAGAAGAATGCAGTGGATGTACAATATGAAAAGGACGCCCCGAACCGTATCCCCCAGGGGAACGACGGAGAGGACGAGATTGTTCGTCAGCGGAAGGACAAACTTGAGCGGCTGATTGCCGAGGAGGGCTACAACCCCTACCTCGTGGAGAAGTGGGACCGGAAGCACTCCCTCGCCTACGTGCGGGAGAACTTCAGCCACCTGGCCGAGGACGAGATTGACGAGTCGGTGACCATCGTCACCGCCGGCAGGGTGATGGCCCTCCGCAAGCACGGGAAGGCCGCTTTCGCCAACCTGGCCGACGAGACGGACAGCCTGCAGCTTTATTTCCAGTTCAACGCCATGGGCGAGGAGAAGTACACCTTCGCGAAAAAATGGGTCGACTCGGGCGACTGGGTCGGCATCATCGGCCACCCCTTCCGTACCCAGCGGGGGGAACTCACCATCCACGTCCGGGAGTGCGTGCTCCTCTGCAAGGCCCTCCGTCCTCTGCCAGAGAAGTGGCACGGCCTGAAGGATACTGAAGTACGGTACCGCCGACGGTACACCGACCTCATAGCCAACCCCGAGGTGCGTGAGACCTTCCGGAAACGGTCGAAGATCATCTCCTCCATTCGGAAAACCCTGGAGGACCATGGTACCATCGAGGTGGAGACCCCGATTTTGTCGGTCCTTGCCGGAGGCGCCAACGCCCGCCCCTTCAAGACCTTCCACAACGCCCTCGGCATGGAGATGTACCTCCGCATCGCCACGGAGCTCTACCTGAAGCGTCTCGTGGTGGGCATGTTCGGCCGGGTCTACGAGATGGGAAAGAACTTCCGCAACGAGGGGCTCGACACCATGCACAACCCGGAGTTCACAGCCATGGAGGTCTACTGGGCCTATGCGGATTACCACGACATGATGGACCTCACCGAGGAGATCATCCGGAACGCCGCCGACGTGGTCTGCGGGCCCGGCAATCCTAGGAAGGTCCGTTTCCAGGACGTGGATCTCGACTTCGACAGGCCCTTCAAGCGGGGGAGCATGCTCGACCTGGTGGCGGAATACACGGGCATCGATTTCCGCGGCATAGCCGAAGACGACGAGGCCCGGAGGATAGCCAAGGACCGGGGCGTGGAGATCAAGGGAACCGAGAGCCGGTTCACGGTCCTCAATCTCATGTTCGAGACCTTTGTGGAAGAGAAGCTGATCCAGCCCACCTTCGTCACCGGCCATCCCACCGAGATCTCCCCTCTCGCCAAGAGAGACCCGGAGAACCCGGACTACACCCGCAGGTTCGAGCTCTTTATCTGCGGCAAGGAAGTGGCCAACGCTTTCAGCGAGCTGAACGATCCGCTGGACCAGCGGGGCCGGTTCGAGGACCAGCTCAAAAAGAAGGAGGCCGGCGATGACGAGGCTCATGATTTCGATGAGGACTTCATAAACGCCATCGAGACGGGCCTTCCCCCCACGGGAGGACTGGGCATCGGCGTGGACCGGCTTGTCATGTTCCTCACCGACTCCAGGTCCATCCGGGATGTCATTCTTTTCCCGACCATGAAGCCCCTGCCTTCCCGCACCAGGGAGGACGGCGGTGAGGCCGCAGGGGAGTAGGAGGCTGACCCCCCGTGCCCCGGGACGAGGAACGAGCGTTGGAGATACCTGAAGAGGTCCGGCGGCGGGCGGCTTTCCTGCAAAGGGAGCTCGCCCGCCACGGGCGCCTCTATTACGTGGAGGACGCTCCCGAAATTCCCGATGACGAATACGACGCCCTTTACCGGGAGCTTGTCGATCTCGAGGCCACATGGCCGGAGCTCGCCTCCCCCGATTCGCCCACGAAGCGGGTCGGCGCGAAGGCGAGTGAACGGTTCGAGAAAGTCACCCTCTCGGTCCCCATGCTTAGCCTGGACAACGCCCTGAACGGGGAGGATTTGGACGGCTTCCTGAACCGAACCGCCCCCTGGGCGGCGGGAGGGTATGTCTGCGAGATGAAGATCGACGGCCTCGCCGTTTCCCTCACCTATGAGGACGGCGCCTTCGTCAGGGGAACGACCCGGGGAGACGGGCGGGTGGGGGAGGATATCACCGCCAACCTCAGGACTATCCGCACCCTTCCCCTCACCCTTTCAGACTTTCCCCGGGGGCGGGTGGAGGTCCGGGGCGAAGTGTTTCTTGAGAGAAAATACTTCGCGCGCCTCAACGAAGAACGGGAAGAGCGGGGAGAGCCCCTCTTCGCCAACCCCAGGAACGCCGCCGCAGGAAGCCTCCGGCAGCTCGACCCGGCGGTCACCGCCGGAAGAAGGCTTTCCATCTACCTGTACTCGGTGGTCTTCCCCGAACATCTTGGTCTCGCCTCCCAGAGGGAGATCCTGGAATGGCTCTCCCGGGTCGGGTTTCCCGTCCAGAAAGCCTGGCAGTTCTGCCCCGACGGAGATGCAGTGAAGGAGTTCGTCGCCGCCTGGGAAAAGAGACGATTCTCCCTTCCCTATGCCACCGACGGGGTGGTGGTGAAGCTCGACTCCCTTCGCGCCTGGAGCGAAATGGGATCCACCTCCCACGCCCCCCGGTGGGCCATAGCCTTCAAGTATCCCCCGGAGGAAAAGACCACCCGCCTTTCCGATATCATCGTCTCCGTGGGTAGGACCGGGGTACTCACCCCCGTGGCCGTCCTCGAGCCGGTGACCCTTTCCGGGACGGTGGTCCGGCGGGCGAGCCTCCACAACGAGGACGAACTCCGCCGAAAAGACCTCCGGATCGGGGATATGGTCCGGGTCCGGAAGGCGGGGGAGATCATCCCGGAGGTGCTCGGGGCCGTGAAGGAGCTCAGGAACGGAACCGAGCGGGAGTTTGTCATGCCTGAAGCCTGCCCGTCCTGCGGATCCCCGGTGGTGCGTCTCAAAGGCGAGGCTGCCCTCCGGTGTATGAACAGGGCTTCCTGTCCCGCCCAGCTCAAGGAGGGCATCCGCCATTTCGCCTCCCGGGGCGGCATGGACATCCGCGGCCTGGGCGACAGGCTGGTTGAGCAGCTCGTGGACAAGGGGATTGTCCGCACGGTGTCCGATCTGTACCGTCTTTCGATCGACTCGGTGGCCGGCCTGGACCGGATGGGGCCGAAGTCGGCGGAAAACCTGCTGGAAGCCGTCAGGACTTCGAAGGAACGGCCCTTCTCCCGCCTCCTCGCCGCCCTCGGCATTCGGTTCGTGGGGGCCCGGGGGGCGGAGATCCTGGCAGAGGCCTTCCGGGATGTGCAGACCCTCAGCAAGGCTCCGGAAGAAGCCCTGGCATCGGTGGAGGGCATCGGACCCGTCATGGCGGCGTCCATCCGGTCCTTTTTCGCCAGGGAACAGAACAGGAAACTGCTGGAGGAACTGGCGGAGCTCGGCCTCAGGGGCGCCCTTCCAGCCCCGGAAGAACAGCCCGGTGAGCAGGGATCCCGGTTCCTCGAGGGCATGCGCATCGTTTTCACCGGGGAGCTGGATTCCCTGACCCGGAGCGAAGCCGAGGCCCTCGCGAAGGCAGCAGGCGCGGCGTGTTCCTCCAGCGTGAGCAGCAGAACCTCCCTGGTGGTGGCCGGCAAAGAAGCGGGGAGCAAGCTCGCGAAGGCCGCCGCCCTCGGAGTGCCCATCGTGGGAGAAGAAGAATTTCTCGAAATGATCCGCAGCGGAAGGACTTCCTGAAGGTCTCTTCAAGAAATACCCCACCGGTCGTTTCGTCGAACAGGAGGCAAAGCCAATGACGATCAGCGAAAAGGACGTTCGGCACGTGGCCGATCTCGCCAGGCTGCGCGTGGAGGAGAAAGAGATAGAACCTCTCGTGCGCCATTTTGAAGCCATCCTGGGCCATTTCGCCACCCTTTCCCGGGCCCGGGAAGAAGGGCGGCTGAATCTCGACGGGGTGGATCCCTTTCTCTTTTCCGAGAGGGAAGCCCCTCCTCTCCGGGAGGACGAGCCTGTCCGGTCCACCGTCCGGGATGACGTGCTGGCAGCCGCACCGGAGAGGAAGGGCAGCTTCTTCGTCGTTCCCCGGATCCTGGAGGAGGAATAGGGTATGGAGCTCTTTGCCCTCTCCGCCGCGGAGATGGTCCGCGGCATAAAAGCTAAGGATTTCTCAGCGTCGGAGGTGTTCGCCTCCTGTATTTCCCGGATCGAAGACCTCGAACCGGAACTGTCCGCTATGCTGGCCCTCACCGCCGACAGGGGACGGGAAGAAGCTGCCCGGATCGACGGAATGATCGCCCGCCGTATGGACCCCGGTCCTCTCGCGGGCGTGCCCGTTGTCTTGAAGGACAACATGTGCCTCCGGGGAGTTCCGGCAACCTGCGCCAGCAGGATCCTCGAGGGGTGGATCCCTCCCTACGACGCGAGAGTCGCGGAACTGCTCGCCGGGGCCGGGGCCGTCTTCGCCGGAAAGGCCAACATGGACGAGTTCGCCATGGGAAGCTCCACGGAGTTCTCCGCCTTTCACCCGACGTCCAACCCCTGGGATACCGGCAGGGTGCCGGGAGGCAGCTCCGGGGGAAGCGCCGCGGCTGTGGCCGCCGGGTATGCCCCCCTGGCTCTCGGGAGCGACACGGGAGGGTCCATCCGCCAGCCGGCCTCCTACTGCGGGATTTACGGCCTCAAGCCCACCTACGGCCTCGTGAGCCGGTGGGGCCTCGTGGCCTTCGCCTCGTCCCTCGACCAGATCGGCCCCTTCGCCCGCACCGTGGAGGATCTCGCCCTCCTGCTTTCGGTCATCGCCGCTCCCGACGCCAGGGACGGAACGTGCAGCCGCAGGGAGCGCCCGGACTACACGGCGCATCTCGCTGCCGTCTCCCTCAGGGGAAAGAGAATAGCCGTGGTGAAGGAGCTTGACGCCATGCAGTCCTCCGTGGACCCGGAGGTACGCCGGGTCCTGGAAAATACCCTGAACCTCTGCCGGGAGGAGGGGGCGGAGATCGTGGAGGTCTCCCTTCCCGTCTCCCTCGAGTTCGGCCTGCCCTGCTACTACATCCTCGCCCCCGCCGAGGCCGGCTCGAACCTGGCCCGGTTCGACGGAGTCCGGTACGGTCTTTCCTGCAGGGAGGACACCCTGCTCGACCTCTACCTCACAACCCGGGGGGCCGGCTTCGGCACCGAGGTGAAGCGGAGGATCCTCACCGGGACCTACGTGCTCAGCTCGGGGTACTACGATGCCTACTACCTCACAGCCCAGAAGGTCCGCTCTCTCATGAAGGCCGAGTTCCGGAAGGCCTTCGAAGAGTGCGACCTCATCGCCCTGCCCACGGCCCCAGCGCCCCCCTTCAAAAAGGGCGAGCTGGTGGACGACCCCATCCGGATGTACCTGGCCGACGTGTTCACCCTTCCTGTGAACCTCGCCGAACTGCCGGCCCTGTCCCTCAACGGCGGATTCACCGGCGGAGAAAAACCCCTGCCCGTGGGCGTCCAGTTCATCGCGCCCCAGTGGGGCGAGCCCGAACTGCTGAACGCCGCGGCCGTCCTGGAGCGGCACCTCGGAAAGGCGCGCATGGCGCCCAGGAGTGCAGCGACGGAAGGAGGGAACGTCCGATGACTTTCCGGTACATCCCCGTCATCGGCCTGGAAATCCACGTGCAGCTTTCCACGGCCACGAAAATCTTCTGCCCGTGCTCCACGGACTACATTGGGGCCGAGCCGAACACCAACGTCTGCCCCGTGTGTCTCGGCCTCCCCGGGAGCCTTCCCGTCCTGAACAAAAAGGCGGTGGAACTGGGTGTCCGGGCCGGGCTGGCCCTGTCCTGCACCATCAAGAACCACTCGGTCTTCCACCGGAAAAACTATTTCTACCCCGACCTGCCCAAGGCATACCAGATAAGCCAGTACGACCTTCCCCTCGCCGAGGGAGGAGAGATCTTCATTCCCGGCGACGACGGCCGGCCACGTCGGATCCGCATCACCAGGCTCCACCTCGAGGAGGATGCCGGAAAACTGGTTCACTCGGCCGCCGACGGGCGCCTGGAAGGGGCCGCCTTTTCCTTCGTGGACTACAACCGGGGCGGTGTCCCCCTGGCGGAGATCGTCTCCGAGCCCGACATCACCTCCCCCGGGGAGGCCCGGGAGTATGTCGCCCGCATTCGCCAAACGATGCGCTACCTCGGCGTCTCCGACGGCGACATGGAGCGGGGGTCTCTCCGGGTGGACGCCAACGTGTCGGTGAAGAAGACCGACGAAGCCACCGGGGAGGTGCTGTGCTGGGGCGAGCGGACGGAAATCAAGAACATGAACTCCCTGCGGGCCGTGGAGCGGGCGCTGCAGTATGAAATCCGCCGCCAGACGGCGGTCCTTGCCGAAGGAGGCAGCCTGGAGAGGGAGACCCGCCATTGGAACGACGGCGAGGGTGTCACCACCTCCATGAGAAGCAAGGAGGCCGCCGACGACTACCGTTACTTCCCGGACCCCGACATCCCTCCCATCGTGGTGACGGAAGAGCTTCTGGAAAGCACCCGAAACGCCCTGCCCGAACTGCCCTGGACCAAAGAGGGGCGGTTCGCGGAGAAGTACGGCCTTCCTGAGACCGATGCCGCCTTCATGGCGGAGAGCCTTCCCGTGGCCCTGTACTTCGAGGAATGCGTCAAAAGCGGCGCTTCTCCTTTACGGGCGGCCAACTGGATCCGCACCGAAGTCTTCCGGGTGATGAACGAGAAGGGTTTTTCCATGGACTCCTTCCCGGTGAAGCCCTCCGCTCTGGCGGAACTGGTCTCCCTTGTGGACGGCGGAAAGCTTTCCACCACGGTGGCCCGAGAGGTCTTCGCCCGCCTGGCGGAAGGGCGATCTTTCAAGGATGCCCTCGAGGCGGCCGGGGCTTCTCCCGGAGGTCTGTCCTCCGAAGACGTGGAAAAAATGGTGGAGCGGGTCCTTAGGGCCAACGGCGACGTGGTGGAAGAAATCCGCTCGGGCAGGGACCCCAAGGGAAAGAAGATCAAATTTCTCGCGGGCCTTGTCATGAGGGAGGCAAGGGGCCAGGCAGACGTCGCCGCCATCTCCGGTATCCTTGAACGCCGGCTGAAAGAGGACCGGTAGATGCGATCCGTTTTTACCCTGGATCCGGCGGCCGAAACGGTCCCCGGCGATACTCCCTCTGCCTGAAAAATTAGCGGATTTAGGTAGGGCGACATTTATTGACGAACGGAAACATTATGCGTAAGATATTGAAATTGCCCTCAATGGACGTAAAAACGGTCCGGGGCAAAGCACGAGACGCCGGAGGAGGTAGTTGGAATGGGAACCCGTCAGCCTGAGAACACACGCAGTATCGCAATTGCGGCCCATGGAGGGGCAGGAAAGACGTCCCTCGTCGAGGCTATGCTTTTCGATAACGGCATCACGTCCAGACTGGGGAAGGTCGAGGACGGCAATACCGTCAGCGATTTCAGCCAGGAAGAACAGAAACGGCAAATC
Source organism: Aminivibrio sp. (assembly GCF_016756745.1). Taxonomy (NCBI): domain Bacteria; kingdom Thermotogati; phylum Synergistota; class Synergistia; order Synergistales; family Aminobacteriaceae; genus Aminivibrio; species Aminivibrio sp. The sequence goes on along the minus strand of NZ_JAESIH010000068.1, from coordinate 27,630 downwards.
TCGATCAATACTTCCCTTATCACCATGGAGCGCAAGGGCAGGCAGCTCTTTGTCCTCGACACCCCGGGATTCGCCGACTTCGTGGGAGAAATGCGGTCCGCCATCCGGGTGGCCGACTCGCTGCTCATTGCCGTGAGCGGCGTCAGCGGCATCGAAGTCCAGACCGACAAGGTCTGGGAGATGGGAAGCGAGTTCAATCTTCCCACGGCTTTCTACATTTCCAAGCTCGACCGGGAAAACGCCGACTTCGCCAAGGTGCTGACCGACATCCGGTCGGACTACAGCGACAAGGCCGTGGCGGTCTTCCTGCCCATAGGTGCTGAAGCCTCCTTCAAAGGAGTGGTGGACCTCCTCGGGAACAAGGCATATATGTATGAAGCCGACGGCAGCGGTAAGTTCACCGAGGGCGACATCCCCGCCGAGATGGCCGACGAGGCCGCCCAGGCAAGGGAATCCCTCGTGGAGGCCATCGTCGAGGCGGACGACGAACTCATGATGCGCTACCTCGACGGCGAGAGCATCTCCGTGGATGAGCTTCTTCCCGCTCTCAGGAAGGCCATCGCTTCCCGCATAGTTATGCCTGTCTTCCCAGGTTCTTCCGCCATGAACGTGGGCGTTCATCAGATCCTTGACTTTATCGCCGACTTCTTCCCCTCTCCTCTGGACTCCAGGAGCCGTCCCGCCCTGAAGGGGCAGGAAAGCATCGAGATCGCCCCCGATCCCGAAGGGCAGTTCTCCGCCATCTGCTTCAAGATCATGGTTGACCCTTACGTGGGCAAGCTTTCCTTCATCCGGGTCAACTCCGGAAGCCTCACGACAGACAACACCATTTTCAACGTGAACAAGGGCGAAGAGGAACGGATCAGCGCCTTCAAATTCATGACCGGCAAAGAGGGCAAGGACGTCAAGGAGATCACCGTGGGCGACATCCTCGCCATTCCTAAGCTTCACAGCACCCAGGTGGGAGACAGCCTTTCCGTGAAGGGCTCCACGATCACCTTCCCGCCCATCGACTTCCCGAAGCCCGTCTACAGCGTGGCCATCGTCGCCAAGAGCCGGGCCGACGAAGACAAGCTGGGCAATGCCATCCACAAGATCCTCGAGGAAGATCCCACCCTCACCTTCGAAAAGAACGCCGAGACCAACGACAGCGTCCTCTCCGGAATGGGCGACATGCACATCGACATCGTCCTTTCACGTATAAAGGAGCGGTACGGCGTGGAACTGGACACCAAGACCCCCCAGGTCCCCTACCGGGAGACTATCCGGAAGACCGCCGAGGCCCAGGGCAAGCACAAGAAACAGACGGGCGGCCACGGTCAGTACGGCGATGTCCATATCCGGTACACTCCTCTCGAGCGGGGAGAGGGCTTCGTTTTTGAGGATAAAATTGTCGGCGGCGCCATCCCCAAGGGATTCATTCCCGCGGTCGAGAAGGGCCTCCGGGAAGCCCTCGTCAAGGGGCCCCTTGCCGGCTTCCCCGTGGTGGACTTCAAGGCCACCCTCTACTTCGGCTCCTACCACGACGTGGACAGCTCTGAAATGGCCTTCAAGCTCGCAGCGCGGCTTTCCTTTAAGAAGGGTATTCTCGAGGCGAACCCCGTGCTCCTGGAGCCCATCATGAACGTGGAAGTCACCGTCCCCGAGGAGTACCTGGGCGATGTCATGGGCGACTTCAACGGACGGAGGGGAAGGATCCTCGGCATCGACAGCAAGGGACACCAGCAGGTGGTCAAGGCCCAGTGCCCCCTCGCGGAGATGTTCCGGTACGCCATCATCCTCCGCTCCATGACCTCCGGCAGAGGAACCTTCACCATGGAATACGACCATTATGAGGAGGTCCCCGCCGAGATCGCGAAGAAGGTTATCGCAGCCCACAAACAGGAGGACGAAGAGGAATAGGGTCCCCTGAAACACGGAACGACCACGGAGCCCCGCGAACGCCGCGGGGCTCCGCTCATAGGGAGGAGGAGAACCATGAAGAAAAAAATCATCGTCGTCGGGGCGGGCGGGGCAGGTCTTACCGCAGCGGTCGCGGCGGCAAAAAAAGGAGCGGAGGTCCTGCTGCTCTCCAAGACAGCCTGCGGCGACGCGAACTGTACAGCCTATTCGGGGGGGCTGTTTTCCCTCTCGTCCGGAACGGTGACCCCCGAAGATCACTTCCGGCGCGTCGTGGAGATCGGCCGGGGAGTGAACGACCGGAAGCTCGTCCGGACGCTGGCCGAAGAATCGGAGAAAACCCTCCGGACGCTGGCTGACTGGGGCGTCACGCTGAAGATCACCGACTCGGGGCGTGCCACCGTGCGGGAATCAGCCCCTTCCGAGATCATGGGAGGGAGAGGCCTGACCAGGGAACTCGCCGCCATTGCGAGGGCGGAAGGAGTCTCCATCCTCGAAAACTGTGTCGCAACGAAAATTCTCGCCGGGGAGAGAGGGGCGGAAGGGCTGGAGTGGGTGAACTGGAAGACGGGGCGGAAATACCGCTCCCCAGCCTCCGCCGTCATTCTCGCCTCCGGCGGGGGAGGCAGAATCTACTCCAGGACGGACAACCCCGCACGGATGACCGGCGACGGATACGCCCTCGCCCTCGAGGCCGGTCTGGATCTCGCGGACATGGAGTACGTCCAGTTCTACCCCCTGGGCTGGAAGGATCCCGCCTTCCCTCTGTGGATGGTGGGGCTTGCCATCGTGGACTACATTCCCGTCACCGATGAAAACGGCCGGGAATTCCTCCGGGAGGCCATTCTCTCCTGGGGGCTCACCTCGGGGAAAGAGGCGAACTACTTTGCCAGGGACAAGAGTGCCATTTTCCTCTCCCGCCACGAGAGGCAGGGAGGAAAGACCCTGCTTCACCTGGAAAACCTGGGGGAAGAGATGCTGACTATCCCTGATGTACGGGTGTCCCTCATGCTGGACCTTCCGCCGGAACGACGGACCGGGCCGGTAGAGCTTTCCCCCATCCAGCACTATTTCACGGGGGGAATTCCCATCGACACCGAGGGACGAACCGCCCTTCCGGGGCTCTACGCCTGCGGTGAGGTGACCGGAGGGGTGGACGGAGCCAGCCGCATGGGAGGCAACGCCCTGACGAACATCGTCACCTTCGGCCTCCGGGCCGGCCGGTTCTCCGCCGAAGAAGCAGGGGAAGGCGGCATTGGGGACGTTACGGAAATCCCGGCAGACCTGTCCTTCCTCGCCCCCGAAGGGGGAATCCGTCCCCGGGATGCCGGGGATCGTCTCCGGGCCGTTGTCCAGGAAGGGCTCGGCCCCTGCAGGAGCGGTGACGGTCTCCGCCGGTGCGCGGCGGCCCTGGAGGAATGGAAGGTCTCATGTCCGCCCCTGAAGGTGGGAGATTCCGTGGACCTCCTCCATGCCCTGGAGATGAAGGGGCTCGCCTTCACCGCCGAAGCGGTGGCACGGGCGGCTCTCCTCCGGGAGGAGAGCCGGGGTGTTCACTACCGGGATGACTTTCCGGAGGAGCGGGAGGAATGGATGTCCCGGATTCTGGTCTCCGCTGAAAAGGGGAAGATCGCCGCCGCGAGGGAAGGGTAGGGCGGAAGGCGAAAAAGGCGGAGCGGGGGATTTGATTTCCCCCGCTCCGCCTGCCGTGCTGAGTATGCGCTAGAATGTGTCCTGGGGGGCCCACATCTCAAGGAAGTTCAGCTGTTTATTCTTCCAGAGCATCATAGCGGCGGGCTTGTTCAGCGGGTTGTGGGTCTCCTTGTCCACCGTGAGGGTGAAATGGACGAGACGGAGGTCTTTCGTGTTTTCCATGGCATCCCTGACCGCCACGGGGTCGGCTTTCCCAGCCCTCTTGATCGCGTCGGCGACCCACGTGACCAGATCGTATGCGTACGCAACATTTCCCGGTTCGGCCGCAGGGACGCCGTATTCTTTCTCGAAACGGGAGAGAAGGTATATCATCTGCGGATTGCCGAGGTCCATGCTATAGACCCAGTAACTTCCCTCCATCGAGTCTCCGGCGATCTCCTGCATACTCGGGCTGAAACCGTCGCCGCCTATGAAAATAGGCTTCCAGTCAAGTTCTGCCGCCTGCTTCATAATCAGCCCCATCTCCTTGTAGAGAATGGGAAGTGCGACCGCCTCGGCGCCGGTTGCCTTCATTTCCGTGAGCTGGGCCCGGAAGTCCACGTCGCCGCCCCGGAATCCCCAGACACCCTTCAGATCGCCCTTCAACTCCGCGAACCGGATAGTGAAAAATTCCTTCAGGCCTTCGGAGTAGTCGCTGCCCACGTCGGTGATGACCGCAGCGCTCTTGACCCCAAGCTTGTTGATAAGGTAGTCCGCCATGACCTTCCCCTGGTAGGGGTCGGTGTAGCTCATCCGGAACGTGAACGGCCGTACCTTGCCCGTCTTCGGGTCCACCGTCACGGCGGGGTTGGTGCTCGCAGTGCCGATCTGGGGAACACCGGCGGCGGTGACCACCGAGGCGGTGGCGATGTTCAGCCCGCTGTAGTTGGTACCGCCGATGGCCACCACCTTGTCTTCGTGGACAAGCCTCCGCGCTGCCTGGATGGCGTCCTCCTGCCGTCCGCGAACGTCGTAGTACACCAGTTCCAGGGGGCGTCCGAGCACTCCGCCCGCCTCGTTCAGCTCCTTCACGGCGAGAAGGGCGCCGTCCCGTTCATGCTGTCCCCATGTGGAACCGTCGCCGGTGAGCGTGGCGAGGTAGCCGATCTTGATGGGTTCGCCCGACGGAGCTGCACAGGCCGCAGCGCCGAAGGCGAGGAGTATCGCGACTGCAAAAAACAGACCGTATCGTTTCATTTTTTCGCCTCCCTGCAAATTTTCCGCTTAGTCTAAAGGCGGCTGCCCTTCGTGTCAATAGATTGACAAAAAATCAACAAAAATTCAGGAGGCGGCTTGTGCCGCCCCCTGAATTGGTATAACCATGTTTCGCCGCAGTCTCAGCGCACAACGGGGTTCGAGGGAATTTTTCCTCCCCAGGGAAGAGCCGCCCTTGAAAGAACGTCACAGATGTTCCTTCCCGTCTTTTTCGCAAGGGGTCCCTTCCGGACGGGGAGCTCCCTGCCCTCCAGGTTCACCGTGGTGCCTTCCTTTTCCGGCCACGGACGAAGGGGCAGAAGAACGGACGCCTTCTCCGAAAGAGGAGAGGAATCAGCGGCGAGAACGGCATATTCCGTTCCGTTGAGGTCGCCTTCCGTGAATCCAGCCTCCTCCGGGGTGATCCCGAGGAAGAGTACCGGCGACGGCCGGTTCTTCTTTGCTTCGGCGACGGAGAGAACCTCCGGGAATACGGAGAGCAGTCCCGCCGTTCCCGCTCCTTTGAAGAGAAGAAGGTACCGGCCTCCCTGAAGGGCCGAAGAGAGGTCGAAAGAGGCACTCGCCGGCAGTCCCGCTCCCATGAGGGTGACAGGGTGCTTCGCGGCGGCAAGGAGAGCGGCAGCCTTTTCGAAGGTTCCGGGGCACAGGCCTGCCTTCCCTGCCAGGGCCGCGAAATCGACAGGGGCCTTCTCCCTGGTTGCCTGAACGGCAGCGGTGAGGGACCGGATCGCTTCCTCCTGTTTGCCCTCTTCGGGGGCGAGGATCACGGTGTCTCCCCTGTCGAGTATGCCCGGGGTGCCGCCGAGACAGACCACTGATGCTTTCCGGTGCCGCATGGCCCTCCGCAGCCACGATGTCAGCACGGGCTGGTCTTCGTCGGTGTTCGCCCCCAGGAGCAGGAAGGCGTCGCCTTCGTTGAAGGAGGCGTAGGAAGCCCGGACGGCATCCTTTCTCTTCCCCGCCTCGGCGAGGTAGGGCAGGAATTCCGCTCCTTCCGCCGCGGAAATGACAGCCTCCGGTGTGCGGAGAGCAGCGTAGTCGCGGAGAGCTTTCGCCTCCTGCAGAGTGAGGTTCGTCCCCGCCACGTAGATTGCGCCCTTCCTGGAGGCAAGGTTGTCGAAGGCGGCCGCGGCTTCGTCAAGGGACACGGACTCGCCGTTCACTGCCGGGTCAAAGTTCCCCGAGTCCTTCACGTCCCTGAAACCGTACCGTCCCATGAAGCAGCACGACCCGAAGGTGGGGGCCGTCGGATTGTCCGGGTCGGTGGTGACTCGGACGATACGGGAGCGCCTGCGGTCCAGGTTGAGGTCGAGTTCGCAGCCCACGGAGCACATCCGGCAGGTGGTCTTGATTATCTCCGGCACCTCCAGGTGAGGCCACCGCTCGGCCCGCTTCTCCATGAGGGCTCCCACGGGGCAGACCTGGGTGCAGAGTCCGCAGAAGGTGCAGTCGGAGTGTTCCATGTCGTTGTAGAACTGGGGCGTCAGCACCGAATCGAAGCCCCGCTTCGCAAAGTCGATGGCGTGGAAGCCGGAGATCTCGTCGCAGGCTCGAACGCACTTGGAACAGAGGATGCACTTGTCCAGGTTCCGGATATAGTACTGGTTCGCATCCTCAAACTTGGCAATGTGCTCACCGGCAAGCTTCTCCGGCTGTACCTCGTGGGTGGTGGCGTATTTCCGGAGCCTGCACTCGAAGACGTCGGCGCAGCCGCACTCCATGCACCTCTTCGCGTCCCGGAGGGTCTGCTCCTCCGTCAGTCCGGGGCTGTACTCCTCGAAGGGCTTTGCGAGCCGTGTCTCTCCGCTCACGATGGGCACGTGTTCCTGGACGGTTTTCTCCACGTGACTGAAGTCCTCGGGGCCGAGGTCCGTCCGGACGATATCGTAGAAGAAGGGTTTTTTCGGCGTTCCCCGGGTCAGGTAGTGATCCAGGGAGTCGGCGGCCCAGTGGCCGTTGCCGATGGCCTCGATGGCGATCTTCGGCCCCGTCTGCTGGTCGCCGCACACGAATACTCCCGGGAGGGGAGTGTCGTAGTCGGGACCGACCTTCATCTTCCGGCCGTCATGCAGTTCCGAGGGCACCCCTGAGAAGTCGATGGCCTGCCCCACGGCGGCGATGACCGTATCAACCTCGAGGACGAAGGTCTCCCCCGTAGGCACGGGGCTCCGCCGCCCGGAGGCATCCGGTTCCCCGAGCTCCATCCGCTCGCAGACCACCCGTTCCACCTTGCCGTTCCCCTCGATTGATTTTGGGGCCGCCAGGAAGATGAAGTTCACCCCTTCTTCGGTGGCCTCTTCGATCTCGAGATCGTCGGCGGGCATCTCCTCCCGGCTCCTCCTGTAGAGCACCGACACTTCCTCGGCGCCGAGGCGGCGGGCCGAGCGGCAGGCGTCCATGGCGGTGTTGCCTCCTCCCACCACGGCCACCCTTCTGCCGATTCTTGCGTCGGGGTTGGTCTTCACGTCGTAGAGGAAGTTGATCCCACCCAGGACTCCGTCCAGGTCCTCTCCGGGCACCCGCATGGGGGAGGACTTCCAGCAGCCCATGGCGAGGATGACGCCGTCGAAATTCCTGCGGAGTTCGTCGAGGGTGATGTTCTTTCCCAGGGTCATGCCGGTGCGCACCTCCACGCCGTGGGCGAGGAGCCAGTCGATCTCCTTCTGGAGAATGGCCTGGGGAAGGCGGTAGTCGGGAATGCCGTAGCGCATCATACCGCCGAGAAGGGCTTCCTTCTCGAAGATGACCGGTCGGTAGCCTTTCAGGCGCAGGTAGTAGGCCGCGGAGATGCCGGCGGGGCCGCCCCCCACGACGGCGACGGTCTTTCCGTTGTCCCCGGTCTCGGGGATGACGCCGAGATAGTCGTTCTTCAATGCCCAGTCGCCGACGAACCGCTTGATCTCCTTAATTGACACGGGCGCGTCGTCCACGAAATTCCTGCGGCACTTCTTCTCGCAGGGGGCGGGGCAGACCCGGCCGATGCACGCAGGGAGGGTGACGTGATGGTGGAGCGTGTCGAGGGATTCCTGGTATTTCCCCTGGGCGGCCAGATTGATGTAAGCCTGGACGTTTCCGTTGGCCGGACAGGTGAGGGTGCAGGGGGGGCGGCAGTCGCCCACGTGGTCGGAGAGCAGCAGTTCCAGGGCGGTCCGGCGGGCGCTCACGGCCTTCTCTGTCTCGGTCCTGATGACCATGTTCTGGACGATGGTGTTGGCGCACGCCCGGAGCAGGGTTTTTGCACCCTCCACTTCCACGAGGCAGACGGAGCAGCCCCCGTGGAGGCTCAGGTGGCGGTCGTAGCAGAGGGTGGGTATTTCCACGCCGCAGTCGGCGCAGAGATCGAGTATTCTCTGCCCCTCGTACCCGTAGACTGTTTTTCCGTTGAGTGTGACCTTTATGTTTTTCTTCATGGCAGCTCGAAATCCTCCCGAAAGGTTATTCCACCGAGATGGCGCCCACGGGGCAGACCTTCTTGCACTGTCCGCAGCGGATGCACTTCTCGTCGTCGATGACGTGGGGTTTCTTCACTTCTCCAGCGATGCAGGAGACGGGGCAGTTCCGGGCGCATTTCGTGCAGCCGATGCATACGGCCGGGTCGACGACGTAATGAATGAGACCGGTGCATACCTTGGCGGGGCACTTTTTGTCCCGGATATGGGCCTCGTACTCCTCCCGGAAATATTTCAGCGTGGTCATCACCGGGTTCGGCGCAGTCTGGCCGAGGCCGCAGAGGGAACCCTCCTTCACCTGGTGGGCCAGGTAGAGCAGGGTGTCCAGGTCCTCCATGGCCCCTTTGCCTTCGGTGATCCGCTCCAGGATCTCGAGCATTCTCTTGGTGCCGATGCGGCAGAAGGGGCATTTGCCGCAGGACTCCTTTTGGACGAAGGCCAGGAAGAACTTGGCCACGTCCACGATGCAGGTGGTCTCGTCCATGACTACCATGCCGCCGGAGCCCATGATGGCCCCCGTGGCGTTGATGGATTCATAGTCCACCGGTGTGTCCAGCAGCGATTCGGGGATGCACCCTCCCGAGGGGCCGCCGAGCTGGACCGCCTTGAACTTCTTGTTCTCGGCGATGCCGCCTGCCACCTTGAAGATGACCTCCCGCAGGGGCATTCCCATGGGGACCTCGGCGAGACCGCCTTTCTTGATCTTTCCCGCCAGGGCGAAGACCTTGGTGCCCCGGCTCTTGCCGATGCCGTATTCGGCAAACTTCGCCGCCCCGTTCATCAGAATCCAGGGGATGTTGGCGATGGTCTCCACGTTGTTGATGTTCGTGGGCTTGCCGAAGACGCCGCTGTTGGCCGGGAAGGGAGGCCGCGGCCGGGGCATGCCCCTCCGTCCCTCGATGGAGGCGATCATGGCGGTTTCCTCGCCGCAGACGAAGGCGCCCGCCCCTTCCTTTATATGGATGTCGAAGGAGAAGCCGGACCCAAGGATATTCTTCCCGAGGAAACCCTTCTCCCGGGCTTGGTCCAGGGCCACGTTCAGGTGCTTTATGGCCAGGGGGTATTCCGCCCGGCAGTAGATGATGCCCTCGTCGGACCCGATGGCGTAGGCGCCGATGGCCATTCCCTCGATGATGCTGTGGGGGTCGCTCTCGAGGACAGAGCGGTCCATGAAGGCGCCGGGGTCGCCCTCGTCGGCGTTGCAGACGAAGTACTTCTTGTCCCCCTTCGCCCCGTTGGCGAACTTCCATTTCAGCCCCGTGGGAAAGCCTGCTCCGCCACGGCCGCGGAGGCCGCTGGCGAGGACTTCGTCGATGACCTGGAGGGGGCTCATGGAGAAGGCTTTTTCCAGTGCCTTGTAGCCGTCGCGGGCAATGTACTCTTCAATTTTCTCAGGATCGATGAGGCCGCTGTTCCGGAGGACAATGCGGACCTGGCTGTCCATGCGCTCGTTCTCGCAGGCCGTGCTCTCCGGGTCGAGGATGACGCCCCGAAGGACGATCTCCCCCCGGTTCACGTGGGATTCGGCGATCTCTTTGGCCATGGCTGTGTCCACCTTGCCGTAGGTGATGGATTTGCCGTCCCGCTCCACTTCCACGATGGGCTCCATGTAGCAGAGGCCGATGCAGCCGACCTTCTTGATTTCCACGTCGTCCCGACCTGCAAGGATTCCCGTGAGGGTTTCATAAATGGGGACCGCTCCCGCTGCCACACCGCAGCTCGCCAGTCCGACCTTCACGATAGTCTTGGGCATTGTGCGTACCTCCCTATTCCCGCTGGGAAGCCCTGACGGCTTCAAGCACGTCCACGGCTTTTTCCGGCGTCAGTCTTCCGTGAACCTCTTCTCCCACCATCATCACGGGAGCGAGACTGCAGCAGCCGAGGCAGGCCACGTACTGCAGGGTGAACAGACCGTCTTTCGTGGTCTCTCCCTCCTGCACCCCGAGATGACGCTGGATCTGCTCTCCGATGCGGGCCGAGCCCTGGACGTGGCAGGCCGTTCCCCGGCAGAGCCGAACCACGTATCTGCCCTCCGGCTGGAGCCGGAACATGGCATAGAAGGTGGCGACGCCGAACATCTCCGCTGCGGGGATGTCCAGCTCTTTCGCCATGAAATCCACCGCTTCGGGGCCGATGTAGCCCATTTCCCTCTGCATATCGGCCAGCAGGGGAATCGTAATGCCCTTTTTCCCTCTGTAGCGGTCTGCGAGAGGGAGGAGACGGGTCTCCAGATCTGAACGCGCGAGGGTTGCCGCAGATATGGTCATTCCATTTCCTCCTTGCATATTTTCGGTGAAATACCCCGGATATGGTATGCATTATACTCCCAATGACCGAATTTTTCTCTCCCGGTGAAATTCGGTATATAATGAACTTGACTGAAAGGGTATTTTCTTATATACCCTTTATGGGTATATATTTCAAGGAGGTGCCGATTGATGATAAAAGTTTATTCGACGAAGACGTGCCCGTGGTGCGCCAAAGTGAAGGAGTATCTTGACGGAAAGGGTGTCGCTTTCGAGAGCGTGGATGTTCAGGCGAACCGGGAGGCTGCCATGGAAATGGTCCGGAAGACGGGCCAGATGGGAGTACCCGTCACGCAGATCGGCGAGAAGTATATCGTCGGGTACAACCCGGAGGCTATTGACGCGGAGCTGGCGAACCAGGAACAGTAGCCTGAGAGGAAGGGGTTGACGTCGTGCTTCGAAGATCGGGAACGGTATCGGAACTGCTCACTCTGTCCTATGGAATGGCTGTAGACGGCGCGGTAGGCATGGAGACCGTCGCCGGGTATGAGGAGATACTCCGGAAAGGGGATGCCCGGCTTCGGGAGGCAGCTTCCGAAGGTCAGGACGGCGTGGGCTGGATCAACCTCCCTTCCCGGGACATCGCCGATGTGGAGAAGACGGGGAAGTGGATTTCCGGCTTCGACGCCATGGTCCAGGTGGGCATCGGCGGCTCGGCCCTCGGCAATCTCATGCTCCATGGGGCGTTGCTTCCTCCGTACTGGAACGAGCTGCCCCGTGCGAAACGGCAGGGTCCGAGGTTCTACATGTCGGACAACGTGGACCCGGCCGACAACCGGGCGATCTGGAACCTCATCGATCCCGGGCAGACAGTGTTCACCGTCATCAGCAAATCGGGAAGCACCGCCGAGACCATGGCGAATTTCCTTTTCTTTTGGGACCGGCTCAAGGTGGATCTCGGCCCGAAAAAAGCGGCGGAGCACGTGGTGGTCATCACCGATGAAGAGAAGGGGGTTCTCCGGCCCTTCGCCGACGAGATCGGCTGCCGGCGCCTCGTTCTGCCCGCCGATGTGGGCGGGCGCTTCTCCGTGCTCTCCCCCGTCGGGCTTCTCTCCGCCGTCGCCCTGGGTATACAGGCCGACAAGCTGCTCGAGGGAGCGGCCGAGATGGACGGAAAGCTCGCGGCGAGGAACACCATCGTCGAAAACCCCGCCTGGCTTCTGGCCGCACTCTCGGTGGCCCATTACAGACAGGGGAGGAACATGACGGTCCTCATGCCCTACGAGGACGCCCTGGAGAGGTTCTGCGAATGGTTTGCCCAGCTCTGGGGCGAAAGCCTGGGGAAGAACGGAACGGGATCGACCCCCGTGCGGGCCCTCGGCGCTATCGACCAGCACTCCCAGATCCAGCTCTACACCGAAGGCCCCGACGACAAGCTTTTTACCGTGATGACGGTGGCCGACCCGACGGAGGAAATCATCATTCCCGAGACGGAGGAAAAGACCCTGGTGTCCCTGTCCTACCTCTTCGGGCAATCCATGAACTCTCTGCGGCGGTATGAGGCCATCTCGACGGCGGCAGCCATCGCGAAGTCAGGAAAACCGGTGGTCTCCATCGAGATCCCGAAGCTCGACGAGCGCCGCATGGGAGCCATGATCCAGTTCTACGAGTATGTGACGGCCCTGGCCGGGTACATCCTGGACGTGAACCCCTTCGACCAGCCGGGGGTGGAGCAGGGAAAGAACTATACCTACGGTCTCATGGGGCGCCCCGATTACAGCGCCCAGGCCCTCGAGGTGACCGAACTGGCGGAAAAGCTCTTCCTCAGGGAAGTCTCCGTCTAGAACAGGCGGGAAAAACACGCCGGCCGCAGGATTGTATCTCCTGCGGCCGGCGTGTTTTTATACGATGTCGGGTTTCAGTCCCATCCGTTCTCCGGTTCGTCCACCCTGTCCGCCACCACGACGCCGAAATTTTTGTCTCCATCGGTGTACACCGAGAAGGATCCTGAGTAGATGCGGACACCCGCGTGGGACCCCAGGGCGTACGGAGCGGAGTCGAAGAAGCTCTCGTCGAAGATGTTGTTCTTCGCCCCTTCGTAGACGGGCATGTAGAGGATTCCGTCGATCTCCAGGTCCGTAAAGAAGTGGGTACCGAAGGAAAGTTCCGGCATGTACCCCTCCTTGGGAAAACCCACCTCCACGATGCAGGAGCACCTCGTAATCTCGTTGTACTGCACCGGTACGCCGAGAAGGGGATTGCTGGAACCCACCCTGCCCGGAGCCACGAGAATGAACCGGGAGCCCTTCAGTGCCTCGTTCACCGTGCCTATCGCCCGGGCCACGTCGTGGAACCTGGTCTCCTGAGCGTAAATGCGATGGTCCACGTACACGAGGTAGGGGATGTTCTCCTTTACGCCGTGGGTCACCATCCTGTCCGCCTTCAGTATCACCCTCCGGTTCTCCAGGTCCGGGATGGACACTGGTTGGCTCTGATCACTGAGCCACAGGGGACGGGCCTGGACGATCTCCACCAGGTCTTCGCTGGGGTGGTAGGCGAACTCCACGTCCGCCGGCACGCCCATCTCCCGGTCGAGGAGGGCGAGGAGCTTTTTCATCCGCTCGAAGAAGTGCTTCGAACGGCAGGCGAACTCCTCAAAAGTGAAGCAGACCTTTTCACCGGCCCTGATGGTGGAACCGTGGCGGGACATGGGGGTGAAATACCCGCCGTCGTCGTCGGGCCTGTAAATCTGGGCATAGTCGGGGAAACAGCTGTGGTAGGGGAAAATGTCCTTCCAGATGCGCTTCACGTCCACCGTCACCAGGGATTTCTGCTCCCGGTCGATTACCTGGAAATGCTCCTGGGCATGGCGCATGATGTTGAAGGGGTTCTGACCCTCGGGGCGGAGACTCGGCAGTGTCAGGGCGAAGGTTCGGGCGTACCCCCGCTTGGTGCTCGTGGTGCCCATGCCGAAGACCAGGCGGATGATCCCGTCCTCGGACCGGATCCGGGTGGTCCACCTCCTGTAATAGCGTGAAAACCCCACGCCGGCGATGGTGGGGTAGTAGTACCGTCCCCGCCACTTTCCGGCGACTCTCATGAGAATGATCCCCATGCGGTCGTCCCCCAGGCCGTGTTTCGACCGGTAGGCCACCGCTAATGGGAAGAACGTCCTGGCGTAAATTTTCTTGATGTCCCGCTCCACCTGGGCGGCCCGTTCCTCCAGGGACGTCTCTCCGTCGTTGAACTCGAATGTTGAAAGGTATTTCCCCGCGAAGGAGTATTTCAGCGAATCCTCGAGGACGCTGCTGCTGCGGACCACGATGGGATCGGTGATCTTCTCGAGGAAGCGCAGAACTCTTTCGCTCACTTCCGTCGGGAGTTTTGTCCGGAGGAAGGCGTACTCGATCACCTCCGGTTCCTCCTTCTTCAGTTCTTCCAGGTCGGGAATCTGGCGGAGCACGTAATCAAAGGAGTCGGTGGCGATGAAAAGAGACGGCGGAAAGATCACCCGTTTCAACGTCTCCTCCTTACTGTCCCGCAGTTTTGCCATGGCAAAGAGCAGGGAACGCCCCTTGCCGCCGATGCTGCCCTTTCCCACGATGAGGTGGGCAAAATCGGGATCGTCAAGGGGATCCCAGCGGAAGTAGTTTTCAGTTACGGTGCTGTTTGCTCCGGGATAGTCGGGGTTCTCGGGAAACGTCCGTCCGTTTGCGGAGGGCGTGGGCCCTAAAGACAGTCCGTCGTTTTTCCCCATGTCATCTCTCCTTCAGGCTCGTCCCCGGAATGGTGGGGGCTGTAGCCTCCGCTTCTCCCTGGGACCATTTGTCCCGTTCGTCCAGGTACTGAAGTGCGTGTAGTATATTGTACTTTATTTTCGGGTTCCCGGCACTCAGTCTGTCAAGTATACTTTTTGCCTTCACCCGTTCCGTATCGAGGGAAAAGGGGCAGACATAGGGCAGAACGGGCATCCCGAGCCTGCGGGCTTCCTTCAGGATCTTCTTCTCTTCCGCGAACACCAGGGGACGGATAACCGTCATGCCTGACCTGCTCTGCCGGAACTTCGGCTGGAAGGCCCTGAACCTGCCCGTGTTGAAAAGGTTCATCAGCGCCGTCTCAACCACGTCGTCCAGGTTGTGCCCCAGGGCCAGGAGATTGCACCCCTCCTCCTTTGCCGCCGTGTTCAGGATACCGCGCCGGATATTGGCGCACAGGCTGCATGGAGACCGCTCATTCCGCGCCTCGATGATTCCCACGATAGGATGGGGGCGGACGAAAAAGGGAATGTCCAGGGAATCGCAGAATTCCCGCAGGGACGAGACGTCCGTCTCTCCGCCGGTAATGTCAACGAAGCATGCGGCGAGGGAAAAGGGGACGGGGCTCCTTCTGCGGAGTCCCGCGAGGGCCAGCGTCAGGACAAGGCTGTCCTTTCCTCCGGAGAGGCCGATCATGATCCGGTCTCCCGGGGAGATCATCTTGAATCGGCCCGCAGCGAGGCCGACTTTTTTTCTGAGGGACAGGGAAAGGGCGGGTATGGCGGATCGGGTCAAAGAGCGCTCCTCCTCTGAAAATCAGGGAATCTGTGATAAAATAGTTCTTAAGACCTATGATGCCGGCGGAAATTCCTTTACCGTACATTCAGGGTCAGCGTCCACTATAGCACAGTCGTATCATCAAAGGAGTTGCGGCCGTCTTCGGCCCGCGTGACGGGGGTGTGGAAATGGAACTAATCAGGGTGCTCATTGCGGACGATCACAAGCTTTTCCGTGACGGGCTAAAAAAGCTTCTGGAACTGGAATCGGATATCGCCGTCGTCGGTGAAGCGGGTGACGGCGAAGAAGCCTTCTCGCTCATCAGGGAAAAAGAGCCTGACATCCTTCTTTTTGACATCAACATGCCCCGGATGGACGGCATTCAGCTTGTCAGGGAACTGAACAACATTCCCCACAAAACACGGTATGTGGCCATCAGCGCCTACGACGACGAGGACTGTCTCTCAGCCCTCTCGGCGGCGGGGGTTCTCGGGTTCGTCCTCAAGGCTTCCGGAAAGGTGGAGCTGCTTTCCGCCATCCGGTCGGCGGCGAGGGGACAGCCCTACGTGGATCCCAGGGTCGCGGGAAAACTCCTCACCTCCTTCTCCAGGAGAAAAGAGGAGAACGACCAACTCTACGAGCTCACCCCCAGGGAGAAGGAAATACTCTACTGGCTCGCCCAGGGGCTGAGCAACACAGAAGTGGCCGACCGGATGGTCCTCTCCGAGAAGACGGTGAAAAACCACGTGAGCCACGTGCTCAAGAAGCTCGATCGCCGGGACCGGACCCAGGCGGCCATACTGGCTTGGCGCATCGGCTTCGCCCAGCTTTCTCCGGAAACCCTGTCCCATATACTGGAAAGCGCGGAGCATTAGTTCCGGCGGGAAAAAAGAAAAAAGGCCGGAGGACCTGAAAGGTCCTCCGGCCTTTTGCTGGTGCGCAGGAATCAGGAGGAGGAGCTTGACCCCGTTCCTGAAAGCTGGCTCACCACCGAGGCCAGCCAGGAAGCCTGCTGCTGCAGCTTCGCCAGGTTCACCTCGGCCTGGGCGAACTGTTCATAGAGCCCCCGTGCCCGGATCTCGAGACGGGCTTCCGATTCGGCGATTCTCTTGTCGATGGTGGCGATTTCGGTCTGCCAGGTGGTGATCTGGCTGGCAATCCGGCCTTTGGGCGCCGTGGTGTATCCGACCTCGATCTGGGTCGTGTCCACCATGTTGCCGATGTATTCATCCATCTTGGTCATGACCGTATTCATGATGGCCGCCACGCCTTCGGGGTCGTTCCGCAGCGCTTCCATGAACTTGTCCGAGTCGAATTCCAGCTTCCCGCTTTTGCCGTAGTCGGTGCTCTCCGTGGAGATGCCGATCTGGGAAAGAAGGGTGAAGGGCGTACCGAGCCCCAGGGTGTCCAGAACGCCGTCCGATGCAGCCAGGGAGAACTTCCGGTTCGGCGATGCCTCGATAACGAGCTGGTTGTTCACTACCTTGGCGCTGGCCATGGGGATGGGGTACGTCCGTCCCTGGGGGTCGTGGGTCATTTCGTAAGAGCTGTTGATCTTGCTCGCGATGGTCTGCAGCGTGTCCTCGGGGGTCACTTCGATAGTGGCCGTCCGGACGCCCACCGTCAGCGTGAAGGCGGTGTTTTCCGTCAGGCCTTCACCGGCCATGGTTCCCACCACGGGCCGCCCCGTCTTCGATGTATAGGCTGCGGTGACGGGATCCGTCATGAGCTGCCTTATCTGGGACTTGGTCTGCCAGAGCATGGAATTTCCGTGGAGCAGGCCGAACTTCTTGTAAAAGTCGTCGTTTTTGTACTGGTCGTCCTTTTCGGAACTGGAAGCCGAAGATGACTCGCTCAGGCGGATGTTGATCCAGTCCATGAGGTCGTTGTAGTAGGTGACGTAGTCCTGGATACCGGTCACCGCCTGTTCGGCGTCCTGGGTAATGTCCATGACAACCGATCCGGGGCCGTTGACGGTAAGCTCCACGCCCTCGATGAGATCGTTCATCTTGTTGGAAGACCTGGCGACGGTGAGCCCGTCGATCTTGATCTCGGCATCCTGGGCTGCGAGGTAGTGGTCCGCCGAGTCATCGTCCAGCTTCAGGAGTGAAAGCAGCCCGGCGTCGCCGTCGATGCTGAAGACGTTGGAGTTCACCGTGTAGGATACCTCGTAGGATGTTCCCGTCGCGGGCCCGTGTCCCGCAATCCAGGTGATCTCGTCGCTTCCCGAGTCCACGGTGAAATCGGTTCCCTCCACGTAGGTGACGGAGTCGGTCTTGATGGTGAGCGTTCCGTTCGACGGCGCGTCCTTGGCAACGGTGAACCCGAGCTTGTCGGTGGTACCGCTGCCCCTGGTGAGGGTGCTCTTGTCGGTAGTTTCTCCCAGACCCGTATTGGCGCTCTTGATGATAAGCCGGTTGTCGATCACCGATGCGGTGATGCCGAGGCTTTCTCCGTAGGCCGTTCCCGTGGTGGGGTCGATGGTGATGTCCTTCGCGTCGTTGATTTTCTGCGCGATGGTAGTGAGAGAATCGGTGGTGTTGACCAGAATTTCCGCCCTGCGGCCGCCCACGTTGATGTAAAATTTCTGCGAGGCGGCAAGCCCTGCGTCCCCTACAGTAGTCTCAATCTTCTCACTGAACCGGCTTTGGGCGACAGCCTTCTGCAGAACCTCGATCTCGTGCCGGCTGACGGCGGCATCGGCGGATACGGTGGCAGTCACCACGCTCTGGGCGTTCACCCCGGAGAGTACCGAGAATTCGGCGGTCTTGGCATTAAAGGTGGATGCCAGCTTGAGAGGAGCCAGGGTATTCCGGACGCCTTTCATGGAGGCAGAAAACTCGTTGAACAGCCCGATCTTCAGTTCCAGGGTGTCCTGCTTGGCTATCAGGGGCTCCTGGGACTTCCGGGCGTTTTCGAGCAGCTTGTCCGCCATGCTCCCCCAGTCGATGCTGGAGGAAATGCCGGGTATGGAAAAAGTGGACTGGTAATCACCCATGAAACCATCTCCCTGAAAATAAGGGTATAATGCTTCCCTTTCTTATCGGCTGAAGAGGGGGTCGCCTTAAACTTTCCTGTTCAGGTGCCGGTCATGATACAATGGCTTTTCGGGAATGCCCGCCATCCGGGATTTCCGGAGGAGCGGGACTGCAAGGCAAACTCCACCCAGGGAGGGCTGCACATGAAAATATATCTTGACGGTGAAGAGATCGTCTTTCCGGGAGAAGCCCCGTCGAAAGAGGACGTGCTTACGATCGTGAAGGAGACCCTCGGGAAAAAGGGCAGGCTGATCCGCTCCATCGAGATTGACGGGGCCGAACTGGACGAGGAAGCGTTCCTTGCCCTGTCCGGAGGAACGGAAGCCCGGTTCGGGAGTCGGCCGGTCCGCGATTTTCTTGTCGCAACGCTGACCGACGCTTCTGAATACCAACAGCGTCTCGCTTCGGGGCTCGGCCGCGCCGCGGACCACCTCGAAGCCGACAGGACGACGGAAGGGCTTGAACTCGTCGGGAAAGCGGCGGAAGGGATCGGGTGGATCCTCCAGGTGATCCACCACAGCGAGATTCTTCTCGGGGTGAACGACTCCGAAGTGGGCGGCGGCGGACTTGGTGAAGTCAAGGCGGCACTGCTCGCGGAGCTCGAGAAGGCTTCCCGTTCGGTGGAGGAGGGCAAACCCCTCGAACTGGCCTACACCCTCCGGTTGGGAATCCTCCCCCGCATCGAGAGCCTCGGCGGATACATCGGCGCCCTGAGGGACATCGGCGACAGCACGGTCCAGTAATGGCCCGGGCGGTTTTTCTCGACCGCGGCAGTACCCTCATTGAAAATGTTTCCTTCCTCTCCGAACCCCCCGTCGGCAAGACTGCTGCCGGGCGGCGCGGAAGCTCTCCGGCTGCTTCGATCCATAGGGTTCATGACTCTGGTGGCCGCAAACCAGAGCGGCACCGCCGGGGGAATGTTCAAGGAACCGGCTCTCTCGGGAATTCAGTGCCGCATATCTGAGCTTCTCCCCCGGGAAGGAGCATTCATGGACACTTTCTATCATGCCCCTACAGCCCCGTAGAAGAAGGCTTCCCCGGCTGCCTGTGCCGGAAGTCTGCTCCCGGCATGGCAATCCGTGCGTCCGAAGAAATGGGCATTGATCTCCGAAAAAACCGGATGACAGGAGACGCCCCCGCGGCCTATTACTTCCGACTGCGGCTGTCGTTTTATCCTTGTCACGACCGGCCCCGGAAAGGAAACAGAAAGAGAAAATTCAGCCTTCCCAGCAGTCAGGGAGGACGTAAAATCTGGTACAATTGGTACAATGTTATTCATAGCCGATGACATCCGCGTCGCAGCAGGTATTATAGAACAAGCGTAGTCCGGCTTTTCCGCCGAAAGAGGAGGCTTTCCCTTCATTGACCCTTCGTAAAGGCCTGGTGCTTTTTCTGCTGCTCTCCTTCGGAGTCAGCGCCGTGGTTCTCCTGTCCAGCGTGGACGGCGAAACCTGGTCCACCGTTCTGGGTGCCGATAAGCGGCTCCTGCTGCTTGCCCTTGTATTTGTCCTCTTGGCGTGGGCCTGTGACGCCTCCCGATTCTGCGCCCTTGCCCGGGCCGCCGGTGAAAAAATCGACTTCAAGCTGGGAATGGTGCTCACGTGGCTTCACTATTTCGGCTGCGCCGTCACCCCCATGCAGAGCGGCGGGGGGCCCTTCCAGGTCTACGTCCTCTACAAGAGGAAGGTCGCCCTCGGCAAGGGAATCGCCATCACCCTCACCCGGACCCTGCTCACAATCCTCATCCTGGGAATCGTCGTTCCCGTGGCGGTCTTCATCGAACCGGAACTCCTCAGGGGTCGCCTCTTCCTCAAGGGAGTGTTCTCCTACGTCCTCGCCTTCATCATCATCTCCTGGGTCCTCGTGGTTCTCAGCATTACCAGGCCCGCGAGCATCAAGAGGTGGGGCAGGGTCTTCACCCTGTGGCTCAAGAACTTCGGCGTGGTCAAGCCCGAACGGGTGCTCAAGATCGTCAAGCGGATCAACCTGGAGGTGGACAACTACAACCTCAACATCCAGATGTTCTTTTCCTGCGGGTTGAAATATTTTCTCCTGGCGATCGTCCTTTCCGTATTCCACCTGCTTTTCATCTTTTCAGTGCTTCCCTGCCTCATCGCGTCGGTCGACCTGCCCTTCCACTATCTTCAGGCGGTGCTTGCCCAGGCCGTTTTCACGTTCCTTCTGTACTTTGTCCCCACCCCTGGGGCGAGCGGCGTGGCGGAAGGCGGAGGAGCCGCCCTCTTCGGGCTGCTGGTGCCATGGAATATGGCGGGCGTCATGGCCATCGCGTGGCGGTTTTTCACCGAATACCTCGCCATCGCCATGGGCGTGGTTGTGGCGGTGAAGCTGCTGGGCTGGGGCGTCACGGAGGAACTCTACGACCATGAGCCCCCGGTGGAGGAAGAAGCCGGGGAGAACGATTTTTCCGATGATCATGGTGATCACCATGAATGATATACGGGCGGCCGCGTTCAAACTGAGGGGCGGCCTCTGGACCGTCCTCTTTCTTGGAGTTTTCTTCCTGTCCGAACCGGTTTCCGCCGGCGCCGTAACCGCCGGGCTTCTTCTTGTTTTCCTCGGGCAGGGAGTCCGCTTTTGGGCCGCCGGGTGCATCACCCGCTACCGGGGCGAACAGGTAGGGGCGGAGCGGCTTGTCACCTGGGGCCCCTACGCCCTCGCCCGGAACCCCCTCTACATAGGCAACGGCCTCATCGGCGCCGGCTGGGGGCTCCTCGCCGGCTGGAAGGCCCTGCTTCTCTTTGTCGTCGCCTTCTTCGTGATCTACGGAGTGCTCATCATCCCCTGGGAGGAATCCTTCCTGCGCCGGAAGTTCGGCCGGGAGTACGAGCGGTACATGGAACGGACCGGGCGCTACTTCCCCAAGCGGTGGAACCAGGAAGACCTGGACGGCCCCTTCGACCTTTCCGTTCTCTGGAAGAGCGAACGTCACTCGGTCTTCGTCACCCTGGCCGGAACGATATTGCTGCTCTTCCGGGCACTGTAGACTTCGCAAAAAGCGACAGGGGCTCTCCTCCGGGCAGCCCCTGTGATTTCTTACACCCTTTCCATGATGCCGCCGAAGAGACGCTGCCAGGTTTCCTCGTACACCTGTTTCGGCGGAACATGCAGGGAGGCGAGCCCCTCGGCGATGGCCGTCTGGGCCACGGCCTCGGCCACCCTGGGGGTCACTTCATCGGAGAACAGGTCCGGGATGATGCACCGCCGGGAAAGACGCCTCCGGTCCACCGCTCCCGCAACGGCCCGGGATGCCGCCATGAGGATGTTTTCATTCAGCCCCTTGGCCCGGACGTCCAGAAGCCCCCGTGCGATCCCCGGGTAGGCGTGGAGGTTCGGCATGGCGTTGGACGTTCCCGTGAGCCCTTCGGCGAAAACGGCGGCGCCGGCGGCGGAAGCCTCTTCCGCGGAGATCTCCGGCTCGGGCATGGAGAGGGCGAGGATAATGCTTCCCGGTTTCATGGAGCGCACGTGAGATGTACTGATTTTCCCTCTCGACGAAAGACCGATGAAAACATCCGCTCCCTTCACGGCTTCATCCAGGGAGGCCCCTCCCCGGGTTTCCCCGAGCCGTTTCGCCAGTTCTTCCTGGACGAAATTCATGCAGCTGTTGCCCGGCCCGATGATGCCGCACTTGTTCAGTACCGTGACCTGCCCCGCACCCGCGTGGAGCAGCAGCCGCGCCACGGAGATGCCCGCAGCCCCCGCCCCCATGATGACCGTGGAAGTATCCCGGAGCTCCTTTTCCACCAGCTTCAGGGCGTTCATCAGCGCGGCCAGAACCACCACCGCCGTGCCGTGCTGGTCGTCGCAGAAAACGGGGATGTCCAGCTCAGACTGGAGGCGCTCCACCACGGTAAAGGAGTTGGGGCTCGACACGTCCTCGATGTTGATCGCCCCGAAGGTGGGGGCGACCATCTTCGCCATGGCGACGATATCGTCGGCATTCCGGGCGTCGATGCAGAGAGGAATGGCGTTCACGTCGCCGAAGTTCTTGAAGAGCAGGCACTTGCCCTCCATCACCGGCAGCGCCGCCCTGGGCCCGATGTTGCCCATGCCCAGGACCGCCGAACCGTCGCTGATGAGAGCGAGCCGGTTTCCCTTCCCCGAATATTCGAAGACGGCTTCCGGATCTTCCATGATCCCGGCGGCGGCGTATGCGCCCCCCTGGACGTAGACCATGCCGAGGTCTTCCTCGTTCCGTATGTTCACCGTGGGGTAGATCCGGATCTTCCCCCGGGCCTTCCGGTGCAGCAGTAGGGCCTTTTCCCTGTCGATGTTCACTGTTCCGCGCTGCCTCCTTCCAGAATTTCCGTTTTTTTCAGGACATCATCCCTTGAAGAGGGGGAGAAGCTCCTTGAACTCAGGCGTTCCCGATCTGCCCATCAGGTGGTAGATCACCGACTCCACGGGTACCGCCAGGGCACCGGACGACACCATGGCCGAGAGGGCCCGCTCGGCCTTCAGAGGGTCCCTGCTCCCGCAGGCATCCGAGGCGAGCACCACCTTCCGGCCCTTCTCAAGGAGGTCGAGAACGGTAGCAAGGATGCAGATGTGGGTCTCGATGCCGAATATCACCGGCACAGAGCGGCCCGTTCCCTGAAGAAGCTCTTCAAAAGCGGCCTCGTCGCAGCAGGAAAACGTCGTCTTTTCCATGCGGGGGGCGCCCTCAGGCAAGGCCGCCAGGATCTCCCCATCGGTGGGGCCGAGCCCCCTGGGGTACTGTTCCGTGTACACGAAGGGAACGGAAAGCACTCTCGCTGCCGTCGCCAGCTTCACCGTATTCCGGCGGATCTCCTCCGCTCCGGAAATGGCGGGAAGAAGCCGCTCCTGAACGTCCACCATCACCATGCAGGCGGTCTCCCGCCTCAGTCTGAAAGGAATCATGTATCCACCTCCGCACGTATTCTCCGGTTATTGTACCCTATGACCGCCCTAAATCCGCAAATTTTTCAGGCAGAAGGAGTGTCGCCGGGCACAGCGCCCGGGGGAGAGAAACCGACACGGATGTCGGTTTCAGGTGCAGTTGTCAAGGACGACAATCTGCACCGGCGGCCCAAGCGAGCACTGGTGACACTCCCCGCTGCCTGCGGATTTAGGCCGCTCCTTCCGGTTGCCTTCAGGAAAGGGGCAGGGTACAATATCCCGCGGACGGTCCCTCCGAGCCATGAAACCTACAGGCGGCAGCCTACGGATTCATGGCCGACAGGGTGCTCCCGGAAACGGAAGCGCCTCCCGCACGGCAAGGAGGGAAGGACGCAAAGCGTGCCTTTCCTGCGGTATGGGGAGAGGCATTTTTTTATTGAAAAGGAGGAATTCCGTGAACTACCTTTCGGAAGGCTTCATCCAGGGGCTCGGCCTCATCTTCACCATGAACGAGGAAGTATGGACGGCAGTGAGCACAACCCTCAAGCTTTCCTGTTTGTCCATTGCCGTTACCTTGGCCATAGGGGTTCCTTCGGGCTTCATCCTCGGCTACTTCTCCTTCCCGGGGCGCAAAATCCTCCGGATCACCGTGGACACCCTCCTTTCCCTCCCCACCGTAGTGGTGGGACTCTTCGTCTATGCCTTCATTTCCAACCGGGGGCCCCTCGGCGGCTACGGGCTTCTCTTCACCATCCCCGGCATGGCCATCGGCCAAACCATCCTTGCCCTTCCGATCGTGGTCGCCCTTACGGCATCCGCCGTGGAAAGCGTTGATGACCGACTTCGCCTTACCCTCCTCACTCTGGGGGCCCGAGGAAAGCGCCTCGCCCTCTCCACCCTCTGGGAGAGCAGACACCAGATCCTCCTCGCCGCCGTCACCGCCTACGGAAGGGTCACCGCCGAAGTGGGCGTCTCCATGATGCTCGGCGGCAACATAAAGTGGCACACCCGCACCATCACCACCGCCATCACACTGGAAACAGGCAAGGGAGAATTCTCCACCGGCATCGCTCTCGGCGTCCTGCTTCTTGTCCTCTCCTTCGTCCTCAACTGGTCTCTTGCGGCCCTCCGCAGGAGGACGGCATCATGACCAGGCAAGCCCAAACATCCCGAACGCTGCCTCTCTACGAGATCCAAGACCTCGTGTGTTCCTACGGTGAAGACCCCGTGCTGCGCATCGACCGGCTGGACATCCCGTCCGACGGCCCCACCGCCTTCGCCGGGCACAACGGCAGCGGCAAGAGCACCCTCCTGAAGGCCCTCGCCTTCCTCCTGAAACCGGCGGCCGGCACCATCCGCTTCCTGGGAAACTCAACGGAAGAACGGGAAAGGGAACTCCGCCGGGAAGTAACCCTCCTCCTCCAGGAACCTTACCTCCTCCGGCGGTCCGTCTTCGAGAACGTGGCCTACGGACTTCGGGCCCGGGGAGACACGGATCGCCTCGCCGACCGGGTTGCCGAAGCCCTCGAAATGGTCGGCCTGTCCCCGGACTTCGGCAAAAGAGAATGGTTCAGGCTCTCGGGAGGAGAATCGCGGAGAGTGGCCCTCGCATCCCGCCTCGTCCTGCGGACGAAAGTGCTCCTCCTCGACGAGCCCACCGCCCACGTGGACGAAGAAAACGCCCTTCTCATGGCCCGGGTGATCAGGGAAGCATGGGAGAAATGGGGCACCATCTCCCTCATTGCCTCCCACGACATCCAGTGGCTCGACGGCGTCTGCGGCAGACGCGTCCTCATGAGGCGGGGAAAAATCGAGAGAATTTCCGCCTGAAAACAGCCTTTTTTCCCCCCTTTTTTGTTGTGGCGGGAACCGGTATATGTTATGCTTCCCCCATAATAGAAGTTCCGGAGGATTTCATGACATTCGAACGAGAAAATGAAGAAAAATGGACGGTAGGGGAGATTCTTTCAGCCATGGCGGGAACGGAACACCCACGGTACATCCAGAAAATAGTGACCCAGCTGCAACAGTGGATGGAGGAATCGCTCACCTCCGAAGCTGCCGAACACGACGGCGATCCCCTCTCTGCGCTCTTTGACAGCGTGCTCGAGGCGGACGGGGAGAAACTCTTCACCCAGCTCGAGTGGGTGGACGACTACGCTGATCTCCTTCCCAACCTCAAGAAACCATCAGGCCATGAGGATGCCGTCGTCCTCAACGTGGGGCCCACTGATTTCGAGGACAGCCTCCGCATGGCCATCGACTACGCATCCCTCTTCAACAGGAAGCTCTGCCGCAGGGTCTGGATGATCAGCGACACCTTCATCATCGGCGACGTCTACCGGTACATCTCCCACATCCGGGCCCTCGGCTCCCAGGGCATAGCCTTCCGGTTCCTCCTGGTCACTCCCTGGGGCTGGACGGAAATACCCCTTGCCGCCGACGGCACGCCCGGCAACAGGATAATATGGAACAACCGGAAGGGCGGAGCGGCGCCCGGAGAAGACGAAAGAAAAAGGGACGATCGTTTGACGAGGTAGGCCGGGGGTGTTACAATCTTCGCCGTTGTCGGAATACCATCTTCGGAAGTGCGGTGTTTCGGGGCGTAGCGCAGTCTGGTAAGCGCGCCTGGTTCGGGACCAGGAGGTCGGAGGTTCAAATCCTCTCGCCCCGACCATTTGGGAATTGAGGAGAGGTTCCGGCACACGCCGGGGCCTCTTTTTCTCAGGAGATGTCTTGTTGACTAATCCTGACTAATTTGCTAAAATCTTCATCGGAGAATAAAGATGGCGGACCGGACAGTAGCGCAAAATAGAAAAGCCCGGCATGACTACTTCATCCTTGAGACCTTTGAATGCGGCATCGTCCTCACGGGCACGGAGATTAAATCCGTCCGGGACGGCAAGGTCAACCTCAAGGAAGGGTATGCGCTGATCCGGAACGGCGAGCTCTGGCTCGTGGGGGTCCACATCTCCCCCTACGAAAAGGGCGGCTACTACAACCACGAACCTCTCCGGGACCGGAAACTCCTTATGAAGAAGCACGAAATCCTGCGTCTCTTCTCGAAGGTCCGGGAAAAAGGTCTCACCCTCGTTCCCCTCTCCATGTACCTCAAGGAAGGGAAGCGGGCCAAGGTGGAACTGGCGCTCGTCAAAGGGAAACTGCTCCACGACAAGCGTGACTCCATAGCGGAACGGGACGCCAAGCGCGACATGGAACGGGCGGTCCGGCACAGAAACAGAGATGATTAAGCTGCCATCAATGGGGCCGATTGGTCTCGACGGCAAGACGGAGGGTCTGGAAGAGCGGGCCGAGGTTGTCCGAACCTCGTTAAACGCGGACACAAAAACAAACGTCAACAACAATAACTACGCACTGGCTGCTTAATGCAGCCACGTCTTACGCGGCAGCAGCCGCCGTTTCTGCGTAAGGCGACACAAAATGGCGGATGCTTTTCGGGGAGTGTCTCCGGTCCCGGAAAAAAGATAAGGGGGCTTGGGCGAGAAAATCCTGTTCCCGGGAGTTTTGAGCCGACATTAAATCGGGAACTACGCCCGTAGCGCTTCCACGGCCGGCCCTTGTCGGACGGGGGTTCGATTCCCCCCGGCTCCACCATTTAGAAAAGACAAACCCGTCTCTCCAGGGTTATATTCTCTGGGGTGACGGGTTTTCTTTTTCCCCTTGTACCGAAACATCTCTCCAGCAACCCGATTCTCGATAGTGTCAAGAGTTTTTCGCAAAAGTTGAATTCAGACAATAGCACCTTGAAAATCGGTTCTGCTGTAGCTTACCCATAGTATGTGTTTTGTCCTATATAGCGGATTCAATCTCTCTTTCCAGCAACGGCTCCATGTTCATGTACCGCTTCGTCCCCCATTGATGGGAGAGATCGTACCGAAGTCGGGCCGCCGCAAGCATCAATGCCGCTTCGCTGTCCGGAAAGCTTCCGACCACGTTGGTTCTCCTCCGGATCTCCCTGTTCAACCGCTCGAGGCGTTGTTAGTCCGCATCTTTCTCCAGTGGGCCGCAGGAAAGTCGTAGTAGCTCAATGTCTCTCCGATTCCCTGTTCAAGCATTTTTACGGCTTTCGGCAGCTTCATATCCTTGAGGCGGGTCACGACGCTTGCCGCCTTCTCAAGAGCGCTTTCACGGGACTCCTGCGAGTAAATCGCCCGAAGCATCCGACCGACTTCTTCCGCCTTGTTCTTCGGAACGTCCTTTTTTAACACGTTCCGTTCGAAGTGAACGACTCCTCAATCCGGCCGTAGATCTTCTTGTTCAAGTTGCTGATCGTCCCCGGACTGACGCGCTCAGCCCACAACGCCTCAGTGATGCTTTCGACGCGGCGCACCGAGATGCCCGCCGGGTACATCTCGACGAAAGACTCCTCGACGGAACTCTCGCGGCGGCGGTAGCGTTCGATGATCGCCGATTCGAACGAAAGCTTGCGAAGCTTGGGGACCCTGAGTTTCACCTCTCCGGCTTTCGTCTTCAGCTTTCGTTGATAGTGGCCGGAACGGCTGTCCACCCTGTCAGGGCTCCGTTCGTAGTGCTCCGCGCCGCAGATGTGATCCGCTTCAGCATCGAGCAGTCCGTTCAAGACCTCTTCTACTGTGGAGCGGACCATCTCTCCGAGGTGCTCTTCAAGGATCTTTCCGTTCGTGCGGGCGATCTCCGA
>NZ_JAESIH010000067.1 GCF_016756745.1 Aminivibrio sp. | reverse complement strand
TCTTCGCCTTTTCAGTCATAATGATTGCACCTCTCTGGTGAAGGGTTGTGCCTTCGTAAACACTACCTTACCACTGTTCTCCGAACAGTCCAGAGAGGTTTTTTATTTTTTAGGGTGCGGATTTAGGTCCGACCTACAGGGTCTCTTCGGTTTGTAGTCTTTTTATGTTTTTGGAATTTTCTCAGGCATGGGGTATAATGAGAAGCGGAAATAACCCATATATCAGGAGGGGATGGAATATGACGGTGGCATTCGACATGAAGGAAGCTCTCCGGTACGGCGTCCATGCGGAGATCGAGGCAAAGCAGTTCTACAAGATATGGGCCGACAGCGTGGACGAGGAACACCTCAAGAAGGAGCTGCTGGAGCTCTCCGACTGGGAGAGCGAGCACGAGGCCAGCCTTCTGAACTACTACGAGAAGATGTACGGCGAGAAATGCCCCATCGACCACAACATGGTGGTGGCCCCCGAGCTGAAGGTCCAGACAAAGGACTTCGGCGACGTCACCTCCCTGCTCCGCATCGCCTCCGCCGCCTATCTCTCCGAGATGCGCGCCATGGAGTTCTACGAGCGCCTCGAAAAGGAGAGCAAAGGCGAAACGGCCCTGATGTTTGCCAAGATCAAGAACATGGAGAAGGAACACATGGACATCACCAAGAAGCGCTATCTCAAGATCCGCGAGGACGTGGTGGGCTTCAGGGCCTTCTGATCCCTTCCAGATTCAAAGAGAAGGCGCCCCCGGCCGGGGGCGCCTTCTCCGTCTTTATCCATGGCGAAAGATATGATCTCTACCCTGTCATCCTGAGGCCGGCATTTTGGCCGATCGCGTCCCCGGAGGAGAAGGATTTCGGGGTTGGTTCCCGGGTTCTCCCCGAGCAGGAGTATCACCCTTCCCCGGCGTCCCTCATGAGTTCCCGGTTCCAGCCGTCGCGGCACATGTCGTCCAGGGTGCGCTTCGCCGACCACCCGAGCACGTCCCGGGCCCTGTCCGTCCGGGCGTAGCAGGCGGCGATGTCACCGGGCCGCCGTCCGACGATCTCGAAGGGAACAACTTTTCCCGAGACTCTCTCGAAGGTCCGGATCAGCTCGAGCACTGACGTTCCTTTTCCGGTCCCCAGGTTGAAGGCCTCCGCCCCGCGGGCGCCCTCGAGATGTTTCAGGGCGCTCACGTGCCCCTCGGCCAGGTCGCAGACATGAATGTAGTCCCTTACTCCCGTCCCGTCGGGGGTCGGGTAGTCGTTCCCGTAAACGGAGAGTTTTTCCAGGCGGCCGGAGGCCACCCGGCAGATATAGGGAAAGAGGTTGTTCGGGATGCCCCTGGGATCCTCGCCGATCAGGCCGCTTTCGTGGGCCCCGACGGGATTGAAGTACCGCAGGAGTGCGATGGACCATTCCGGGTCCGACGCCGCCAAGTCCCGCAGCATCTGTTCTATCATGAACTTGGACCATCCGTAGGGGTTGGTGCAGCCCAGGGGAGAGTCCTCGTCCAGGGGCATGGGCGACCCCGTGGCGTAGACCGTGGCTGAGGAGCTGAAAACCAGCCGCTTCACCCCGGCGGCGGACATGGCCCCGCAGAGGGCAAGGGCGGAACCGAAGTTGTTCCCGTAATACTCCAGGGGCTTGGCCACCGACTCCCCCACGGCTTTCAGGCCGGCAAAATGAATCACGGCGGAAATCGGGTGGTTCCGGAAAAGACCGTCAAGGGCTTCCCTGTCCCGGACATCCGCCCGGACACACTTCATCGGCCGTCCGGTGAGGCGTTCCAGCCGCAGGGGCACATCAGGGCTGCTGTTGGAAAAATCGTCCACGATCAGGACGTCATACCCCGCTTCCGCCAGGGCTACGCAGGCATGGCTCCCGATGAACCCGGCCCCTCCGGTAACAAGAATCACTGTCTCTCCCCCTTCATCCCGTCTTTCCTTCCCCGTCCCAGAGCAGCAGGGCATTCTCGGCCTCCAGGCGTCCCTTCAGCCGGGAGAACTCGTCCCTGCTGAGAATCAGCCCCCGGATCTTCCGCTCGATGAGCTTCTCGATCTTGTCCGAAAGATGGTCGAAATATCCCCGGTCGATCTCTCCCACGAGGACCAGGTCGATGAGCCCGGAATCGATCCCCCGGGCATAGTCTCCCGTCACGAAGGCCAGCTCCACGTTGCCGAGGCGGCGGATCACCTGCTCCACCACCTGATCGATCCCCAGGGTCTTGGCGGCGATCCTCTGCAGCTCAGGGAACAGGGGGTGGGCCGTGTTCGCCCGGTAGACCTTCGTCCGGCCCTCGTCGGCGCACTCCAGCAGCCCCGCCTCGGACAGGCGGTTCAGCTCCACCCGCACACCGTTGGTGGACTCGCCGAACTCGTCGGCAAGTCCCCGGAGATAGGCGCTGGTCCCCGGGTTCAGAAAAAACTTCAGCAGAAGCCGGGCTCTGGTTTTCGAGGTGATGAGAGATTCAAGCATGAGCGTGCCTTCTTTCGGGAATTTTGTCACGAGTAATTTTATTGCTCAAGAAAGAGAAAGTCAATTTTGCACCGTAACCCTAAATCCGCAGGCAGCGGGGAGCGTCACCGGTGCTCGCTTGGGCCGCCGGTGCAGATTGTCGTCCTTGACAACTGCACCTGAAACCGACATCCGTGTCGGTTTCTCGGCCCGGGCGCTGTGCCCGGCGACACTCCCTCTGCCTGAAAAACCTGCGGATTTAGGGTAACAATCTCCTTTTTGCCCGGGAGGAGAAAACCAGGAGTAAAAACAGGGTTCCCCTTTTCGACTTTTCTGTGTATTGCTATCCGTCAGCGGAAAGGAGGGGGGGGTTATGGCGCAAGTCACGCTGGATCTGATCTTGGAAAGAAGCTCCGGCGGCGGAAGCTGTAGCGCTTTCGTTTCCGGAAGCGAAGAAACGGAGTGACGGATGGAGGAAAGGCACGGAGGGAGAGATCGGCGGGCTTCTCTCCGGCATCAGGGAGACCTTCGGCGACAAGGTTCATATTTCGGTCATGGACACGGGAATCATCTTCTTCTTTTTCGGCCGTTTCCGGTACAGTGTCTACGCGACCCCGTCCGGGTTCTGAACGGCAAAAACCTTCGAGGGAGTTCCCTCCCGGGATGAGCTCGGGAGGACGATACGGAAGCTTCTCCAAGGGAAAGAACGGTGAACGGTGGGACCGGCACGCCCTTCAGACAGCGGGGAAGGCGCTCGCGGAGGATCCCAACCGGTACTTCTCCATGCTCCGGGCATGCAGGGCGGCCCTGTCGTCCAGATAGGCGGCGCCGTCCCTGAGCGTTTCCAGTTTATTCCCAAGCTCGTCGAGGGCGGACATAATGGACGAAGCGGCGTCGGCGCCGTCCCGTGATCGATTCTCCAGGCTGTCGGCTGTGGCAGTAACCTCTTCCACGAGAGCGGTATTCGCTGCCGCCTTCGATACCATTGTATCCATATTGCTCTTCATGGATTCCATAACCAGCTGGAGATCGGTATGGAAACGCATAAGGTCTTCGATTTTCTCTCTGCTCAACGAGGCGATCCGCTCGCCGGAAAGGGCTTCTTCCCCGACCGCCCGTCCTCCCTCAAGAATGCCTCCGACCAGAGTCCCGATACGGAGCGCCGCATCAGAACTCTGAAGCGCAAGCTTTCGAATTTCTTGGGCAACCACTGCGAATCCCTTCCCCGCAGAACCGGCTTTCGCCGCTTCGATTGAGGCATTCAGGGCCAGGAAATTCGTTCGTCGTGAAACGTTGTCTATAATCCTGATGATGAGGGCGACGTCTTCGGTCCTCTTTTCCAGTATTCTGGCTGCCTCACCCACTCTTCCGAAGGATACGGACATCATCCGGACCGATTCGACGGCCTCACTCGCCGTACCGGAAGCGGCGTTGCCCAGATTTATCAGGCGGTCAGCCTCCCGGCGGCACGTATCGGAGACGGCCTCTACCGCCTCGGCCTCCCGCCCGGAAACGAAGGCCTTTTTTTTCAGACCGGCAAGTCTTTCGTCGCTTTCTGAAAGAAATCGCCCCAGCCGTTCACACCCCACAAGCATCTCCCGAAACTTTTCGGACATTCCTTTACAGGTAAGCGTCACGAGAGTCGCGTTCCGCGAAATGTTTTCACTTTCTTCCCTGATGCCGAAAAGAATCGCCCTCAGCCTGCAGACCATTTCTGAAAAAGCACGGCTTACAAAGGCAATTTCGTCCCTCCCTTCAGGGAAATCGGGTTGGGACAGGTCTCCTTCCGTCACCGCAGCGGCCGAGCGAATCAATCCTCTGACCGGGACGAGGATACTTTTTCCAGTGGCATACAGCATGCAGCAAATTGCGAGAAGGGCCGCCGCGAGGAAAGCGGCCTGGCGAAAGGCAAGGGTCCTCAGCGGGTGAAGGAGTTTTTCTTCGGAAGAAAAAACGGCGAGAGACATCCCATAGGGCAGCCCATAGAAGCTTACCCTGAAGGTCTCTCCCTCCCGGCTCACCGACGAATAGCTTTCGCCTCCGGAACGGGCGGTTTGAAGAAGTTCCGTGCTTTTTTCCGCTTCCCCTTCTTCCGGGAACAGGTTTTTCCCTTCCGGTCCGATGAGCTGGATCATCAGATCGCCGTTTGCCGTGGAGGAAAGGGAGGCAACGGTTTCGGCCGATATTTCACCGACCAGGACACCCAGCAAAAGTCCTTCCTGGTACAGAGAATAGACAGGAACGGCAAGAAGGAAAACCTCCCTTTCCTTTTTTACGTCCTGGCAGTGGGGAATGAAAACAGGGGCCCTGCCTTTTCCCGCCTCCGTGAACCACTTCTCTTTTCTCGGGTCGAATTCCTCCGGGGGAAGCCATCCGCTTCCTTCCAGAAGGACCCCGCTGGAAAGAGCGAAGGAAACGGCGAGAAATCCCTGTTCCAGGGATGCTTCCGTGAGGTTTCTCATGTAATTTCCGAGAGTTCCCGGAAGCACTCCAAGGTCTTCTATCATAAAGGCAATGTTGGATGATGCCGTCAGAAGAACATTCTCCCATGCGGCAATCCGTTCTGAAACGGCTCTTGCAGCCCTTTCCGCCATAAGCTGATCGCTTTTCCCGGCCTGGGAAAAGAGTATCCGCGCTCCCCCGCGGTAGGAAATAAAGGCAAAGCACGCGGTTACAAACAGAATTGAGCAGGCGAGCACGAATAGCCTTGATTTGAGTGTCATCTTTCAGTCCCCCCGGAACTCACCGCCTTTCTCCGGTCGATAAGCCATGCACTGCGGCGTTCAGCCGCAGTGATACGCTTCACCGCATGCTTGAGGGAAGCCGCTTTTTCCGCTGTCACCGCCGGATGAGCACAGGGATCAAGGTTATCCTGCTCTATTACTGAAAGGCTCAGCGTGACCAGGGGAACGGAACATACCGTTCCCGCTCTGTCCGTCGCACAATAACACCCGGCGGCATTCTCCTCCCTGGAAAAGTAGAGCCCCTTCTTCCGGTCGAAAGCGGCGCAGATGGCATCCAGAGCGGTGGAAGACACCTTCCCCGGGCAGACAAGCACAAAGTCGTCTCCCCCGATATGCCCGAGACGGGACCCTTCCGGCAGCCTGTCCAGCCCCTCCCTGAGAATGGTCGCGGTAAAGTTGATCAGCTCGTCGCCTTTCAGGAACCCGTGACTGTCATTGTATTCCTTGAATCTGTCAAGGTCGCAGTAGATAAGCGTAAAGAGGCTTTCTTTCCGCGCATCCTCTATCCACTTGCGGATGTTGTTGTTCCCCGGCAAACCGCTCAGGGGATTGCAGCTCCGGACCCGCTCCACCTCCAGTTCCGTTGACCTGGAGATTATCTGTTTCATGGTCACCGTGCCGAGAAAGCATCCCCTGTCGTCCACCACGACAACGGGATCGTAGAGATCATCCGGCCGCCGTTCCATGGCGAGTTTCGCCAGGGCGCTTACAGGACTGAAAACGGGCATGGTCAGGAATTCCTTCTTCGCCGCTTCTTCCAGGGGCCTTTTCTGAAAAAGCTGGTACCCGAAAGCACCCCCCGTCTGCAGAAAAAAGGACTGCCTGGTTATAAGGCCGACCGGAAGATCCCCGTCCAAAACAACAAGATGATCCAGGGTCCTGTTTTTCCGCAGAAGCTGTTCCAGTTCCTCGCAGGACATCTGTCCCTTTTGGGCAGTCGTTCCCTTGATCACAAGCGCCCTCATGCCTTCACCGACAATATGGTCGTCCTCGTTCAATTCCGCATACATGGCTGAAAGCCGGGCCATCACGTGGGCGGGGGGAGGAGTGGGATCCTTTTGAGGACGGGCGAAAAGATACCCCTGGGCAAAGTGGACTCCCAGTTCGAGAAGCGCTTTCATATCCTCCCAGTTCTCCACTCCCTCCGCAACGATCTTTGCCCCGACATTCGCGGCAAACGAACAGAGAAACCGGACCACATGCTTTTTGTATGGGTCTTCCGCTACCCCCCGGACGATCTCGATGTCGATCTTGAAGAAATCAGGGGCGCAGACCGCCATCGTCCGCAGCCCCGAATATCCGGATCCGACGTCGTCCAGGGCGAGAGAAAACCCCTCTTTTCTGAACCATGCCACAGACTCTTCAAGTTTTCCATAATCTTCCACGGGCAGGTTTTCCGTCAGTTCCAGAACAATCCTGTCCGAGCTCATGCCATACGGCTTCAGTCGTTCGGGAGTAAAAAGCTCCCTGAACCGCGAATCGCTCAGAACCCAGGGACTCACGTTCAGAAAATAGCGGACCCCTTCTCCTGTATCACGCCGCCTTATACCTTCCAGGGCCGCCTTGCGGCAGGCTCTTTCCGCCTCCCACTGCATACCGCATTCCCGGGCCGCTGCAAGCAGGTCCAGGGGGGATTCCATTGGTGGCATTCCCCTGGACAGAATTTCGTAACCGTAAACTTTTCCCTCGGCGACATCCAAAATGGGCTGGAACACGGGGTGAATCCCCCCTTTTTCGAGAAGTTCCCGCAAAAACTGGCCGTAGGATTTTTCCTGCACGATGAAAGATCTCATTTACGTTCTCCCTCCCGCTTTGTCTGCAGGAACTTTAGCACCGCAGCGCAACTTCCGGGTAAACGTTCTGTTACACTTTGGTAAAATGTCACGGTGAAATCAAGGTCCAGCTTGACCGCCCCCCGCGGCATAATGCGCTTTTTCCGGGCGGAGGGAGTGCCGCCGGGCATGAGGTGGCTTCGCCCTCCCCGGGGGCGAAACCATTTCGCTCCGCGCTCTTTGCGGAAACACCCCGGCTGCCTGCGGATTTAGGATCTAGCCTAAATCCGCAGGCAGCGGGGAGTGTCACCGGTGCTCGCTTGGCCCGCCGGTGCAGATTGTCGTCCTTGACAACTGCACCTGAAACCGACATCCGTGTCGGTTTCTCGGCCCGGGCGCTGTGCCCGGCGACATTCCCTCTGCCTGAAAAACCTGCGGATTTAGGATCTAGGTCAGCCCGATTTCTCTTGCATTTCAGTTCTTCAGGATGTATCATCTTCTTTTGCAGAGAAGAAACACAAAGTCCGACTGCACCGGAGGAACGGATATTTTATGAAAAGAGCGGAACACATACGCAACATCGCCATCATCGCCCACATCGATCACGGCAAGACCACTCTCATCGACTCCATTTTCAGGGCCGCCCAGGTTTTTCGTGAAAACGCCCGTATTGAAGAACGCATCATGGACAACAACGAACTCGAGCGGGAAAAGGGCATCACCATCCGGGCAAAACACTGCACGGTGGAATGGAAGGGCTGCCGTATCAACATCATCGACACCCCCGGTCACGCCGATTTCTCCGGGGAAGTGGAGCGTATCCTCTCCACGGTGGATTCGGTGCTCCTGCTCGTTGACGCCGGCGAAGGCCCCATGCCCCAGACCAGGTACGTCCTGTCCCACGCGCTCCGCATGGGACTGAAACCCATCGTCTACATCAACAAGGTGGACCGCAAGGAGGCCGATCCCGTCATGGCCCTCAACGCCACCTTCGACCTTTTCTTCGAACTTGGAGCCACCGAGGAGCAGGCGGATTTCCCGGTGCTCTACGGATCCGGCCTTGCGGGATGGGCCGTCTCAGACCTCTCGGAGATCGAGGGCGGAGAGTCGAAGGGTATGGACGCCCTCTTCGAGGCTATCATCAGGTGCGTGGAACCGCCCCTGGCCGACGAGGAGGCTCCCTTCAAAATGCAGGTGAGCACCCTGGCATGGAACGAATACACCGGCCGGATGGGCTGCGGGAAGATCCTCCAGGGAAAAATCCGGAAGGGCGAAGAGTTTCTCCGCATGGCCACCCGCTGGGAAGACCCTTCCGACAAGGCAAACGAGAGGTTTACCATCACTGAGTCGGAACGCGCAAAGGCCGTCCAGATTTTCGTCACCCGCGGTCTTGAACGCCTTGAAGTTGAAGAAGCCTCGGCGGGGGATATCGTCTGGATATCCGGGCCGAAGGAAATCGGCATCGGCGACACATTTTCGTCTCCGGAAGCGGAGGGACAGGCCCTTCCTCCTCTGGATATCGAAGAGCCCACTGTCTCCATGTTCTTTCTTGTGAACAACGGCCCCTTCTCTGGCCGGGAGGGACAGGCCATCACCCTCAGGCAGCTCAAGGCGAGACTGCTGAGGGAGATGCACGTCAACGTGGCTCTGCGGATGGAAGACCTGGGGCGGCCGGACGGCGTGAAGGTCTCGGGCCGGGGAGAGCTGCAGCTGGCCATTCTCATCGAGGAGATGCGGCGGGAAGGCATGGAATTCTGTGTCTCCAAGCCGGAAGTGATCACCGAGGAGATCGGCGGGGTCCTTCACGAGCCCATGGAGGACCTAGTGGTGGACATCCCCGAGGAGTACCAGGGCGTGGTCTTTGAAAAACTCTCGCGGCGGAAGGCCCGGGTAAAGGAGATTCAGAACCTCCGTACCGGGCTCATGCGCATATTCTTCAATATCCCGACCAGGGGGCTCATAGGCTACCGGGGCGAGTTCCTCACCGATACCAGGGGCCTTGGCATCATGTCCTCCCGCTTCTCCGGGTACTCCCCGTGGGCCGGAGAGATAACCCCCCGCAGCAGGGGGGCCCTGGTGAGCCTCGACACCGGGGAGGCAACGAGCTACCAGCTTGAGAACCTGCAGGAAAGGGGAACCCTGTTCGTCTCCCCCATGGACAAAATCTACGCCGGGATGATCGTGGGAGAGAATTCCCGTCCCAACGACATGCCCTGCAACCCCACGAAGCGGAAGCAGGCCACAAACCACAGGTCCTCCACGAAGGACTTCACGGTGAAGCTCGACGTGCCGCGGAAGATGGGCCTTGAAAAGGCGCTGGAGTGGATCGCCGAGGACGAACTGGTGGAAGTCACTCCCAAGTCCATCCGGTTGAGGAAAATCATCCTCGACGACGGGGAACGGAGAAAAGCCGCGAAAAAACTGTCCGCATGAAAAGGGGCCGCCCCGGGAGGGAAGCGGCCCTTCGCTTATCTCCGAAGGGGAACGGGTACTGACAGGGACACGCTGGTCCCTTTCCCGGGTTCGCTCGAGATGGTGAGCTCCCCCCCTATCATGGAGGCCCGGCCTTCCATGTTCACCAGTCCCCAGGTGCCCTTTTCCTCCGCTTCGCTCCTCACTTTTTCTACGTCGAACCCCAGCCCGTCGTCGACAATCTTCACCCGGAGCACCTCCCGCCCGATGCTCACCAGTATCCTGATGCGCTGTGCCCTGCCGTTCTTCACCGCGTTGACCACCGCCTGCTGGATGATCTTGAACACGGCGGTCCTCACGGGAAGGGATATCCGGTCGGCCTGCCCTTCCACGGCGTAGCGCACGTCAGCTCCCGAAAGGGCGGACGTCTGGGAAACGAGGCGGCTCAGGGCGACGTCGAATCCGTCCTTGAGCCCGGTGGGGTTGAGCTGGAAGAGGAAGGAGCGGAATTCCTCCAGGGCATCCCCGATATGGGAACGGGTCCTGGCGAGTTCCTCCCCGGCCTTCCCGAAGTCTCCCCTGGACAGGAACTCGCCGGCAAGATCGATCATCAGCCCGGCGGCGGAAAATTTCTGTATGGGCCCGTCATGGAGCTCCCGGGCGAGAGATATGCTTTCCCGCTCCGCCAGCAGGAGCCCGGTGCTTAAATCTTTCTGTTCCGGAGTGAGAGATCCGTTTTCTTCGCCCTCGATGCTGAAGTTGAGAAGATTGAGCACCACCCTGAACCGGTTGCTCATCTCCTCGCTCCTGGCGATGAGCCGTTCGATGCGGCGCTCCTCCCGGTCAAGGTCGTCCCGCTGGGCGGCGAGGTGTTTTTCCCTCTCCTCGAAGGCTCCCCTGATTCTCATGAGGTTCATGGCCCGTTCGTAGGCATCTTTTTCGATGGACTCGTCCCCTGACCTGGAGGCATCGAGGAGGATCTGCCTGGATCGCCTGTATTCGGCCTCCGCCTTCTCCGAGGCGACGATGACTTCGTTCAGTTCTTTCTGTACCCCCTCCCGCCGGGTGCGGATCTCGAAAAGGTGCTCCCGTTCCTCCTCCCGGAGGGTGGCCAGGCTGTCAATGCTGTACTGCAGGGATTCACCCACCTTGTCCTGGATTTCCTTCAGTCTTATGGCCATATCGTCCGGCGCCATACCCATTGCCTCCCCTCAGATGCACACAGACCTTCGGAATTCATTGTAGCCTTCCGCGGGAAGTCTGGCAATTTTCCTCTCACTTCTCCGCAAAAAAAGGATACAATAGACGAGACACCATCACACCGGGAGGAATTCACCGTGATCCTGGCTCTCATTCTTGGGTGGGCTGTCCTGTACGCAGACCGGACAGCCTTGTATCCGCTTCTTTCCGTCATAGCCGACAGCCTGGGTATATCGTCCGCCAGGGCGGGAGCCATTACCAGCGCCTATTTCCTGCTGTACGTCCTGCCCCAGATCCCCGGCGGCTTCGCGGCGGACAGGTGGGGGGCGAAGCGCGTCCTCATCGTCATGTTCTCCCTGTCCGGCCTCGGTATCCTCGGTTTCGGCCTCTTCGGGACATCTTTCACTCTCCTTCTGTTCTTCTCCGCCCTCCATGGCTTCGGAGCCTCTTCCTACTACCCATGCTGCTTCGGGACCA
This sequence comes from Aminivibrio sp., assembly GCF_016756745.1. Classification (NCBI taxonomy): domain Bacteria; kingdom Thermotogati; phylum Synergistota; class Synergistia; order Synergistales; family Aminobacteriaceae; genus Aminivibrio; species Aminivibrio sp. Next base: position 9,513 of record NZ_JAESIH010000067.1, on the reverse strand, counting down.
TGCTTTCCACCGTTCCGGCGGAAAAACGGGGGCTCAGCTCCGGGCTCATCGGAATCGGCATGGCTGTCGGCACCATCGGCGGAATGGCCGTCAGCGGCCCCCTCTACCAGTTTTTCGGCAGTTACAGGATTCCCTTCATTCTCCTGGCCATACCCTCCGTCCTCGTAATCCTCATGTTCATCAAGCACCTGCCCGACGTCCGCAATGACGTTTCCCCGTCCCTTGCGGCGTACGGCAGGCTTTTCCGAGACAGGGACATCTGGAAGATCAACATCGCCACCTTCACATCCCTGTACGGCTTCTGGGCGGCGGCCACCTGGGGGCCCACGTTCCTCCAGGCGGAGCGGGGGTTTTCCCTGATCCAGTCGGGACTTTATACCGGTCTCATCGCCCTCACGGCCCTCCCGGGAGGCATTCTCTGGGGACGGCTCTCCGACCGCTTCGGCAGAAAGCGGACCGCTCTCTTCGTGCTCCCCGCGAGTGCGGCCGCCCTTTCCCTTCTCACGCGGGCCCAGGGAACTCCGGCCATCATCGGTACGCTGCTTCTCTTCGGTCTCTTCAGCAACACCGCATTCACTCCCATCTCCATTTCATGGGTGGGCGACATCGTCAGCAGGCGGCATCCCGGCTCCATGGGCGCGGCAGTAGGCTTCTTCAACGGCTCGATCATGTCGTCCGCCGTGATTGCCCCCCTGGTTTCGGGATTTCTTCGGGATCTTACGGGATCCCTCGTTCCCGCGATCACTGCCGGCGTGGTGCTCATGTTTGCGGGCTCGGTTCTGCTCCTGTTCACGCCGGGCAATCTTGAAGAAAAGGACGGGAAAAGAAAGGAGGCACACAATGGCTGACCTGACGGTTTTCGGCGGAGGAAGCTGGGGTACCGCTCTCGCTGCGTCGGCGGCGTCATCGGGACATTCCGTCTTTCTCTGGTGCAGAAGAAGCGAGCAGGCACGGGCGATCACGGTCACAGGGAAAAACCCGGACTATCTCCGGGACATTTCCCTCCCGGCGGGGGTTTCGGCCACGTCGGACATCACCGAGGCCGCCCTGCATTCCCACTACTGGATCCTGGCCCTCCCCACCCAGACGCTCCGGGGGTTCCTCCCCGCCCTGGAGCCCTTCTGCACCGACCGGACGGAGATCTGCAACGTGGCCAAGGGTATCGAGATCGCCACGGGAAAGCGGATCAGCGACATCGTGAAGGAGATTCTTCCCCATTCCCTCTATTCCGTCCTCTCCGGCCCGAGTTTCGCCGAAGAGGTGGCAAGGGGTCTGCCCACGGCGGTGACGGTGGCCTCGGCAAAGGCCGGCTCGGCCCTCTTCTGGCAGTCCCTGCTCAACACGACCCGTCTCCGCCTTTATACCTCCCATGACGTTATCGGAACCGAGACGGGAGGAGCGGTGAAAAACATCATGGCCATCGCCTCCGGCCTTGCCTCGTCCCTTGGGCTCGGCGACAACGCCCGGGCGGCGCTGGTCAGCAGGGGACTGGCTGAGATCATGCGGTTCGGCGAGGCTATCGGGGCCCACCCCCTGACGCTCGCGGGCCTTGCGGGAATGGGTGACCTGGTTCTCACCTGCTACAGCACCCAGTCGAGAAATTTCAGGCTCGGAATGGCTTTGGGCCGCGGGCTCTCTCTCGAGGAGGCCAGGACGGAGATCGGGCAGGTGGCGGAAGGAGCATACACCGTCCGGGCGGTAACCGAGGCCGCCCGGAGGCTTTCCGTGGACATGCCCATCTCGAAGGGGGTCCACCGCCTGCTGTACGAGGGAGCCTCTCCTCCGGAAGAGCTGGAACGGCTGCTGACCCGCGACCCGAAAGCGGAATACCCGCCCGCCATTCTCTGGAGTTCTTCAAGTTGCCCCGGAAAAGAAAGTGGAGTATAATCCGGACCGTCACAGTGTACCAGCAGATTATATCCGAGGAGGAATGAATAATGGCAAAAGCAGTCGTGGACAAGGACGCATGCGTGGGTTGCGAGACCTGTGTCGGCACCTGCCCCGTGGAAGCCATTTCCATGGTTGATGGCAAGGCAGTCGTGGACGAGAGCTGCATCGAGTGCGGCAGCTGCGTGTCCGTCTGCCCCGTGAACGCGATTACCCAGTAATCCGTTTCGGAAAAGGCTGAATCCGCCCTTTTCCGGCCAAGGCCGGAAAAGGGCTTTTTTTACCGCCTCCCGGAAGGTATAATCCTCTCGCAGGCAGTCAACAAAATCCGGGAGGCTGCAATGACGTATCGCACCGTTCTAAGGGAAAAGCGGCACGAAAGGGAATTGCCCGCCCTCCGTCTGCTCAGTGTCGTCACTGCGGTCTGGTTTCTCGCCGCAGGGTGGGCCGATGTGCTTATGGGATACCCGCTTCTGGCGGTGCTCGACTTTTTCATCGCCTTGCTCTTCCTGTTTTTCCGCATCAGGATGAACACCATGCCCCCCTCGGCCGTCCGGGGTTTCGTTCCCCCCATCCTGCTCTTCCTGAACCTGCTGCCCCTGGGGGCTTCCTTCCTCGAGGCCGGGTTTTTCACCCTCCTTCTCCGGCATATCGTCACCCTCCTGGGGACGGTGATTTACATGCAGTTCCAGAGACGGGACGTCTTCTTCACCTATCTCATGATCAACGCCTTCTCCTTCATCAGCGCCTTCATCCTCTCGGGGGACTTCCGGGGAGAGATGGTGAACCTGGTCATCTGCTATGTTTTCATCGTCTCCAGCATGTACTTTTTCTCCAGGCTGCAGCGGAAAACCTCCAGGGAACTCGCCGCCCTGTCAAGCGCCGAGCGGCAGGCACGGGACATGGCCGGCCGGGACCCCCTCACGGGGCTCTACAACCGGCGCCGTTTTGACGAAGAGCTCGCCGGGCTTCTCCCGGAGGGAACCGGCGTCACCCTCATCCTCATCGATCTCGACGATTTCAAGGACATCAACGACACCCAGGGGCACCAGGCAGGAGATGAAGCCCTGAAAAAAATGGCGTCCGCCATCGCCGGGGCCGTCCGGAGGGACGACATCGCCTGCAGGATCGGAGGGGACGAATTCGCCGTCCTCCTTCCCGACTGCCCGGAGAACAACGGACTGGTCATCGCCGAAAACATCTGCCGCAAGGTCAGAAGCTGCGCTCCCTTTCTGAGCATATCCCTCGGGGTGGCCTCGGCTCCGGCAGGGTCCTCTCCCGATGAGGCCTTCAAAAAAGCGGATGCCGCCCTCTACGAGGCGAAATCGAAGGGCAAGGGGTGCATCGTGTCCTGGGGCAGGCTCATTCCCGAGCCGGCGGCACAGGGCGGAAACGATTGAATTTCCTCTCCCGAAGGTATACAATACATCAGTACGGAACCAGCCTGGACCACAACGGCCCCCAGGAGGACTTCACCATGGACCGGCTTATTCTGTCTCTCTTGATAATCAACTTCGCCATCTACTCCTATTCCAATGCCTTCTTCTTTCTCGCCCCCTACCTCGCCGCCCGGGGGTACACCGCCGCATCGGCGGGGATCCTCGTCGGCGTCTTTTATGCGGCCACCACGGCTGTCCGGCCGGTGGGGAGCTTGATCACCGAACGGATAGGCGTCAGAAAGAGCATGATCTGGTCGTCAGGAGTCTGCATCGGCTGTGCCCTGGCCCTCCAGGCCTACCAGGGGGCCTTCGCCTGGTTCGTCGGGGTCCGGGTGGTCATGGGCCTGGCGTATAGCATTTTCATGGTGGCCCTCACCACCTACCAGGCCCTTGTTATCGAAGAATCGAAACGGGGCCTCGGATTCGCCCTCGTCTCCGTGGGAAGCCTCATTCCCATGTTCACGGTGGTTCCCCTCACCGACTATCTTGTACGGAGCGGCCAGGACAGGTTCTTCATGATCCTTCCCCTCGCCGCCGCCGCCCTCTCCTTCTCCCTGGCCCTCCGCCTTCAGCCTGCGGGGTACCAGGGATCCACCGGGCAGAATCAGCCCATGGAATGGGGAACCTATGGCGACCTCTTTCGGGAAACGCCGGCGGGGAAGATCGTCTTCTCCTGCTTCTTCTTCGGCCTCTGCGACGCATCCATCGTCTTCATCGGCACGGTGCTTCTGGAAAAGGGGCTCGTTCCCTCATGGTTCATCTTCTCTCTCGGAGTTGGGGCCCTTTTCGTCCGGACGGCGGGAAGAAACCTCTTCAACCGGTACCAGAGAACGGTCTTCGCCGGCCCTTCCTTCCTTCTCATGGCCCTCTGCCTTCTCGGCCTCGCCTTCGCCCGCACTTCCTTCGGGCTGGTCCTCTGGGGATTCTTCTACGGCATGGGCATGGGGTACGGCTACCCCGCCCACCTCGCTCTCACGGCGGACCTCGCGGCGCCCCGCCTCCGGGCCAAGGCATCCGCGCTGGTCCACTTCTCCATGGACCTGAGCTGGTTCATCCTTCCTCTGTACATGGGGTTCGGCTGCACCTTTTTCGGCGCCCAGCGGGCCTTTCTTCTCTTCACCCTGGTCTGTATTGCCGGCGCGGTGATGACCACGGTCATGTGGCTGCCCCGGAGAAAAGGCCGGGCACACTGAAAAAAAGCCGGGACACAAAGTCCCGGCCTTCTTTTTCTTCCTGACTCCTGGTTCTTGTCGTCCTGAGCGAAGCGATCGCGCAGCATCCCCGGAGGGGGAGGATCTCGCCTTTGAGGCCCGGTACAAAAGAGCGAACCCTCGTCGCTTTCGCTCCTCAGGATGGCAGAAACAGTGCCGCCACCCCGGGTTTACAGGAGGCAAGGGCCGTTCCGGCTCTCCCTAGCTCATCTTCCGCACCCGCACTTCAATACCCGAATCCTTCAGGAGGTTCACAAGCTTTTCGGGATCCGACTGCCCGAAGTGATACGGGTAGACGATGTTCGGCCTGAAAGAGAGGGCGGCGTCGGCCGCCATTTCGGGCGTCATGGTGAAGGGAAGGTTCATGGGAAGAAATGCCGCGTGAATATCCTTCAGCTCCTTCATTTCCGGAATGTTCTCCGTGTCCCCTGCAACGTAGATCCTGGTGTCGCCGAAGTTCAGAACGTAGCCGTTGTGTTCTCCCTTCGGATGGAAGGGCCGGCCGTTGTCCCGCTTGTGCACGATGTTGTAGGCCGGAACGGCTTCCACCCTGACGCCGAGCAGTTCAGCGGACTCCCCGTTTTTCAGTACTCTCCCCCTGCCGAGAATTTCGGCGCTATTCCCGTTCAGCACGATATCGGTCTCATCGGTGACGATATGCTTCAGGGCTTCCCTGTCCAGGTGGTCCTGGTGCTCGTGGGTAATAAGCACGGCATCCGCCTTCGGCAGGGCGGAGTAGTCGGCCATCTTGCCGTAGGGGTCCACGTGAAGCACCCTGCCGCCGAAAGAGAACATCAGGGTGCCGTGCCCGATGAAGGTGACGGTTACCTCTCCTGCGGAGGTTTCAAACCGGTCTTCCTCGAAAACCCGGGCGGCTTCCGCTGCAAAAGCCCCTCCGGCAGCAAGGGAAAGGGCAAAAACTGCAAGTGCAAGGATTTTTATCATGGGACACTCCTCCTCTTGTCGAATTTTCAAAAATTATACCAGAGAAAGACGGGGAAGGGAAGCATGACATGGTTTTTTTGTCTTTTTCAATCCCATTTTTTATATATTATCATATTTCATAACACATAGTTCCTTTTCAAAACGCCTCTCCGGTAACCGCAGGAAAACGCTTCTGGAATACGGCATTTTGCGGAAAGGGATTCTTTAGCGATCTGCTAGAATGATGAGCGAATCCGAATCTCCGTTCCGGAAAGGATGAGACGAAAAATGAAAAAATCCCTTTTCGCCCTTTTTCTGTCAGCTGCCATCCTCGCCTTTTGTTCCTCCCCCCGGGAGACGGCGGCCGGCACCTTCGACCCTGAAGCCTTTGCCGGACCGAAGGTCAAGGACCTCTACCTGGTGATCATCCGGGACCCCGATGCCCAGCTCCTGGCGCTGAACCGGGGACGGGCGGACATCCTGGGGGATCTCTATCGCCCCGTGGACGTGGACGCCCTGTCAAAAAGCCCCGCCGTGGAGCTCTCCATCGCCCCAGGCTTTCACGGATTCTTCCTCGGCTTCAACGTCCGGACCTTTCCGTGGAACAGCGTCGACCTGCGCCGCAGTGCCTGGCAGGTCCTTCCCCGGGAGAGGATGGTCCGGGATCTCTTCGCCGGATACGCCGAACCCCTTTCTACCTTCCTCCCTCCGGTGTCTCCCTACTTCGAACCTGACGTGACGGTCTATCCCCACGACCCTGAAGCCGCAAGGAAGCGCCTTGCCGACGCGGGATGGACATGGGGCTCCGACGGCGTCCTCATCTCGCCCGACGGGGAAAAAATTCCTCCCCAGAAGCTCATCTGCCCCACGGCGTCCACGGCGCCCACAACGGCCGAAATCGCGGTGCGCATGGCCGAGGCCCTCTCCGCCATAGGCATTCCGGTCGAAGCTGAGCCCATGGACTTCTCCACCATGATCTCCAAGCTGGACGAGCGGGATTTCCAAATGTACGTCTTGGCATGGCAGATGACCCGGGATCCCGATTCTCTCTACGCCTTCTACTCCTCGAAGATGGACATAAGGGGCGGATACAACATGTCCGGCATCTCCGACCCCGAACTCGACAAAGTTCTCGACCGTCTCCGCTTCGCCCCGGACGAGGCGGCCGCACGGGCCGCCGCCTCGGAAGCCCAGAAGCTTCTCTCGGATCTCGTTCCGGTGGTCCCCGTCTACAGCCGGTACACCATTTCCGCCGTGTCGAAGCAGTGGAAGGGAACCCTGGTCACCGACCGGGTAACGGCGGACAACATCTGGAGCCTGTTGGCCATGGAGCCGGCATCAGGCCCCATGAGACCCCTCTACCTCGTCCAGGCCGACGAGCCCAGGGCACTCAACCCCTTCACGTCAAGCTCCGCCTACGACTGGCAGATCCTCGGCCTGATCTACGACTCCCTCATCGCCGTGGATCCCTACACCCTGGAGACCATCCCCTGGCTCGCCGAAAGCTGGACCCTTAAGACGGAAGAAGGCCCTTCGGGGCCCCGCACGGTACTCACCTTCCGCCTCAGGGAAGGGGTGGAGTGGCATGACGGCACACCCCTGACGGCGGCTGACGCCGCCTTCACCTACGAGACGCTCCGGAAAAACGCCGTTCCCCGGTACTTCGACAACGTGGACAACATCGAAACCGTGGAGACTCCCGACGACCACACCCTCAGGGTGACCATGAAAAACGTGAGTTTCTGGCACCTCCACAGGGTGGGCGGCATCCCCATTCTTCCCCGGCACGTCATCGAAAAAGTCACCGACTGGCGGAGCTGGCTTCCCGCGTCGGAGAAACACCCCTCGGACACAGGCCTCACCGGGCTCGTCGGGACCGGTCCCTTCGTCTTCCGGGAGTACCGCCCCGGGGAATACGTCCGGTTGAGCGGGAACGAACGGTTCTGGCTCGGCAGGAAGAGGTGAGGAACGAGTGAGCGGCTACTGGGCACGTCGGACGGGCAGCGCCCTGCTGGTCCTCGGGCTGGTGCTTGTGCTCAACTTTGTCCTGTTCCGCATGATGCCGGGAGACCCCGTGGCCTCCATCATCGACCCGAACTTCTCTCCCGAGGCAAAGGCCCGGCTGAGCGAGGTCTACGGCCTCGACCAGCCCCTTCCGGTGCAGTTTCTCCTGTATGTCCGGTCGACCCTGACCTTCGACTTCGGCATCTCCTTCCTCACGGGGCGCCCCGTGATAGACGAGCTGAAATCCAGGCTGCCCAACACGGTAATGCTGCTGGGTACAAGCCTTGTGCTGTCGTCCCTTCTCGGGACCTGGCTCGGCATGAAGGCGGCGCTGAAGCGGGGAAGCCTCCTGGAAAAGTGCGTCCTCTGGAGCGGCGCTCTCTCCTTCTCCTTCCCCTCCTTCTTCGTCCAGCTCGTGCTTCTCATGGCCTTCGCCGCCGCCCTGCCCCTCTTTCCCCTGAGGGGAACCCTGTCGGTCCCCCCGCCGGCGGGAGGGCTTCCCCTGCTGCTCGACTATCTGTGGCACATGGCCCTGCCCGTGTTTTCCCTCGTTCTCCTGGGCTTCGGGGGATGGGCCCTCTACGTGCGGAACCTCATGGTGAAGATTCTCGGCGAGGATTTCATCCTCCTCGCCCGGGCCAGGGGACTTCCGGAACGGAACATCATCCTGGGGCACGCCTTCCGGACCCTCCTGCCGCCCCTGCTCACCATCTTCCTGCTCTCCCTTCCCGGGGTCGTCTCCGGGGCCGTGATCACCGAGACGGTGTTCTCCCTCCACGGGGTGGGACGGTTCCTTCTTGAGGCTGTCACCGGCCATGACTACCCCGCCGCGGGGGCATCCTTCTTTTTGCTGGCCTTCCTCACCGTGAGCTGCAATCTTCTGTCGGACCTGCTCTACGGCCTGACCGACCCCCGGGTGCGCATGGAAAGGGGCGGCAGACGATGAAGGACCTGCTGAAACGATGGAGCTTCTGGTGCCTTCTCGCCCTGGCGGCCCTGGCCCTGTTCGGGACCCGGCTCTTCGGCGCCCTCCCCGAAGCTGAGGTGGCCGCTCCCTTCTCGAAACCCTTGTGGCTGGACCGCTCCCTTCCGCCCACCATGGACCTGGAACTCACCGGCGACCATCCTGCCGCGGAGCTGAACTGGTCCTTCGGCGCCCCTTCCCGGTTCTCCCTCCGGGTCGAAACGGCCATTCCGGCGCCTTCCCGGTTCGTGGAATGGACCCTCCCCGGCGGAAAAACCTACCGCCTCACCCCTCTGAACCGGGACGTGGAACTCGACGGACGGGACATGGCCTTCAAGCGGTCCCTCGGGCTGCCCCCCTTCGGGGACGCTTCTTCCGCCCTCTTTCCCGAAAGAGGAACCTACAGGATCGGGCTGACCGGCGAAGGGGGATGGGAGGGCTCAGTGAAAATCCGACTGGAAGGGGGGCGGTGGGGCCTCCTCGGAACGGACCAGCGGGGCAGGGACATCGCCGCCCTCTTCGTGGCCGGAATCCGGGTCTCCCTGCTGGTGGGCATCTTCGCCACCATTCTGGCCACCTTCCTCGGAACCAGCCTCGGCCTCGCGGCAGGCTACCGGGGAGGATGGACCGATGCCGTGATCATGAGAGCTGTGGACCTGCTGCTCTCCATTCCCCTGCTTCCCATCCTCATGGCCCTCGCCGCCCTCTGGGGAAAGGGGCTCTGGCAGCTCATCCTCATCCTCTCCGTCTTCTCCTGGATGGGCACCGCCCGTACCGTTCGGGCCCTGACCCTTACCCTCAGAGACGCCCAGTACATCGAGGACCTCAGGGGACTGGGAGCCCCGGTGGGCTACATCCTCCGGCGGCACCTTCTGCCGGAGACTCTGCCCGTGCTGCTGGCCACCATGACCCTGGGCGTCCCCGGGGCCATTCTCTCCGAGGCGGGGCTTTCCTTCCTCGGCCTCTCGGACCCCAGGGTGATCTCCTGGGGACGGATGCTCCACGAAGCCCAGTCCTTCGGCGCCTTCACCGCCGGGGCATGGTGGATGCTCCTGCCTCCCGGCCTCGGCATCGCCCTCCTCTG
>NZ_JAESIH010000066.1 GCF_016756745.1 Aminivibrio sp. | reverse complement strand
ACGCCCTGAAGGAAATACTCGAGGAGAGGACCATGAAGAATACTTCGGAGCACTGGCTTGCCGAGTTTGAAAAGGCGCATGTCCCGAGCGGGCCCATCAACGACATAGCCCACGTGGTCAACGACCCTCAGGTGCTTGCCCGGAAGATGATCGTGGACGTGGTTCACCCCGTGGCCGGAGTCATGAAGATCCCCGGCGTTCCGATCAAGTTCTCCGAAACCCCCTCCGAAATCGAGGCCCCTGCGCCGCTGCTCGGCGAGCATACGGAGAAGGTCCTGACGTCGTATCTCGGATTCTCCGCTGCCGAGTTCGAGGAGCTCAAAAAGGACGGCGTTGTCTGATCGGAATTGCACTCCACGTCTCCGGACGGAGCGCCGACACCGGCCGAAAGCCGGTATCCCTTTCCGTCCGCGAGATATACAGAAGAACGGTCAACCTCGAAGAAGGAGAGAAGCGGAGACGATGGTCCCTCGTGACCTCCCCTGAGGACATGGGGCCGAGAACCTTCCTTGTGGAAACGCTCCCGCCGGTCCGGGCGGGGGAAAGAATTGCCGTCCGCCCTGCGGACGTTCGGGTGACCTACGATCCCGCCCTTCCGGCGGAAAAGATGAACCCCCGCTGGAAAGGGCTCGTTGCCGAGTGGGGGGATTTTCTTGCCGGCGAGCTGTCGGATTTGCAGGAGCCGGTCATCCGGCGGGCCTGGAATGAACTCGTCGGCCTCGGGCCGGGCAGCACCCCAGCGGGGGATGATTTTCTTTCCGGTCTTGCCGCGGGCATGCTCTGGCAGGGGAAAGACGTTCCTTTTCACCCTGTCCCCGCCCTCACGTCGTGGCTCTCGGGAGAAATGCTCCGGGACGCCTTCGCAGGGGGCATCTGGTTTCGGGCGAAACGGCTTCTCCGCGCTCTTGCATCGGAAGATCCGGGGGCAGTGACGGGGAGTGCCGGGAGTATTGCGGACTGGGGTCATACCTCCGGCCGGGCCTGGCTGGCGGGGCTTGCGGAAGCCCTCTGCCGGGAGCGGACCGGATAAGCGGGAAAGGAGGAGAAACTGTGCCCTCTTCACATCAGCGGATTGAAATTGTCCGGAGGACCTATTACGACAGCGTCACCCTCATGCTCGTGGCAAAGGAGCTCCTGAAGGACGGAAGTCTCTCAGCGGCCTCCCTGAGCATGGGAACCGAGGCGAACTACAAGATCTTGGGGTCGGGCGGGTTCGACCTCGATGGCGTGGACGCCACACCCAACGATCTCATCATCGCCATCAAAACGGATGCTCCGGAGGCGGAGAGAGAGTCCGTCCTGACGGCCGCCCTGGAAAAGGCGAAGGAATATCTCGCAAATCCTCCCGGAAGAAAAGCGGATTCAGGGGGGGATTACCGTCCCAAGAGCCTTGAAGGAGCGCTCTCGGTCCTCCCCGACGCGAACCTCGCCCTGATCTCCGTGGCGGGGAAATACGCCGGAGATCTAGCCATGGACTGCATCGGGAAGGGACTCAACGTCATGCTCTATTCCGACAACGTGCCGGTGGAGAAGGAAGTGGAAATCAAGAAGGCGGCCGCTGAAAAAGGGCTTCTCGTCATGGGCCCCGACTGCGGCACCCTCATCGTCCGGGGCGTTGCCATGGGCATGGCCAACGCCTGCCCTCCGGGACCGGTGAGCATCGTCGCAGCCGCAGGCACCGGGCTCCAGGAGGTTCACGTCCAGCTCGCCAAGCGGGGAGTGGGCGTCCTCCACGGCATCGGAACGGGAGGCAGGGATGTCCGCCGCGAAGTGGGTGGCATCATGTGCCTCCAGGCAGTGAATGCCCTTCTCGCCGACGGCGAGGTGGAGGTGCTCACCGTCCTCGGCAAGCCGCCCGCACCGGAGGTGGAGCAGAAGATCCTCCAGGCCGTGAAGGCGGGGAAGAAGCCTGCCGTTCTCGGCTTCATCGGCGGCGAGGCGAAGGGTGATTCCGACGGCGTCTTCATCTGCCGGGAGCTCGAGGAAACCGCCGCCGTGGCCGCTGCGCTGGCAAAGGGCGAGGACGGGGTCCGCGCACGGGAGAACCTCTTCCGGGAGTATGAAGCGCTCCGGCAGAGGGCCGAAACCATCGGAAAGCGGAAGGGATATCTCCGGGGGCTCTATTCCGGCGGAACCCTGTGCTACGAAGGACAGCTCATCGCCAGGGACATTCTCGGTCCCATCCGGAGCAACACTCCCCTGGAAAAAGAGATGAAGCTCGAAGACAGCCTGAAAAGTGAACAGCATTCCATGGTGGATTACGGCGAGGACGAATTCACCCAGGGGCGGCTGCACCCCATGATCGACGTCTCGCTCCGGGCGGAGCGGATTTACGAGGAGGCCAGGGACCCCGAAGTGGGAGTGATCCTCTTCGATGTGGTCCTCGGCTACGGGTGCAACGACAATCCCGCCGCGGGGCTCGCGGAAGGGATCCGCAAGGCCCGGTCCGTCGCCGGCGATCGGATCGCCTTTGTGGCGTCCATCTGCGGCGTGGACACGGATCCCCAGAATGCGTCGGAGCAGCGGAAGATTCTCGAGGAGCTGGGCGTGCATGTCTGCGACAGCAACGCCCGGGCGGCCCGCCTGGCGGCCATGATCCTGGAGGGATGACCATGTCCATGACGAAACTGCTCAAGGAAGGACCCAAGGTTGTGAATATCGGCGTGGAGCAGTTTTACGCCGATCTGAAGACGCAGAAGGCGGAGGCGGTCTCCATGGACTGGAAACCCTCCGCTGCGGGCGGGGATCTTCTTGCCCGGCTGAAAAAGCTCAGGAAGGGAGGAAACTGACAGTGATCGACATCGAAAAAGCGAACGGGGAGGCCCTCTCCCGGCTGCTTTCCGCCCAGCCTGTGGTGGTGGGAATGGGGAAGGCGAAGGATATTGTGCCGGGAATGAAGGACAGGATGCTTCTTCACGCAGGGCCTCCGCTTACGTGGGAGACGGCGTCCGGACCCATCCGGGGGGGCGTCATGGCCGCATGCATGTACGAAGGGTGGGCGGATACCCCCGAGGAGGCCGAGAAACTCGCGGCAAGCGGGGGCATCACCTTCGACCCCTGCCACCATCACCACGCTGTGGGCCCCATGGCAGGGATCGTCTCTCCGAGCATGCCCGTCTTCGTCCTTGAAAACAGGACGGCGGGCAACAAATCCTATGTCACCATGAACGAGGGGCTCGGCAAGGTGCTCCGCATGGGGGCCTTCGCTCCCGAGGTCATCGAGAGGCTCCGGTGGATGGAAAAGGTCCTGTACCCCGTCCTTGACGCCGGAATCAGGCTCAGCGCGGAGCGGGGGCAGGAGCTGGACGTGAAGAACATGATCGCCCAGGCGCTCCACATGGGTGACGAACTCCACAACAGGAACAAGGCGGGGACATCCCTCTTCCTGAGGGCCATCGCTCCCTTCCTCGTGGAAACCTGCAAAAACGCCGCGGATCTCGCGGAGGTCCTACGGTTCATCGACAAGAACGACCATTTCTTCCTGAATCTCGCCATGGCGGCCGGCAAGGTGTCCACGGAAGCGGCCCACGGCGTGGAGGGCTCGAGCCTCGTAACCATCATGGCCCGGAACGGCACAGAGTTCGGCATCAAGGTGTCCGGCCTCGGGGACGACTGGTTTACCTGCGAGGCGGCCCTTCCGGATGTTCTTCTCTTCCCCGGCTTCACCAGGGAGGACACCAACCGGGACATCGGCGACAGCGCCATCATGGAGACCTACGGCGTGGGGGGCTTCGCCCTCGCCGCCGCCCCGGCCATTGTCCAGTTCATCGGCGGAACGCCGAAGGACGCGGTGAACTACACCCTCGAAATGTACGAGATCACCGAGGGCGAAAACAACATGTTCACCATTCCCGCCCTGAACTTCAGGGGAACTCCCACGGGGATCGACATTCTCAAGGTGGCGGAAACGGGAGTGACTCCCGTTCTTGATACGGGCGCGGCCCACAGGGAACCCGGAAAGGGCCAGGTGGGCGCAGGAATCGTCCGGATGCCTGCGGAGGCCTTTCTCAAGGCCGCCGAGGCGTTCGCGGACCGGTACCTGGGCGAATGACCCGGGAAGACCGGATTGATTCAATCTAAAAGGAGGCGTTTTTGAATGAGCAAGAGTCTCGAACTGAAGAACTGGGCAAACATCAAGGTCTATGACCTCACCATTCCCATCGGCGTGCAGACCCCGCCCTGGCCCACCTATGAACCCCTCCAGGTGAAGTATTTCAAGCGCCTGGCCCCCAACGGAGCCAACGGGCAGCTTCTGACCCACTCCAACCACGTGGGAACCCACCTTGACGGCCCCATCCACTTCTGCGGCCACGGCGGCGACATTGCCAGCCTGCCCCTGAAGGATTTCCTCGTGGGCCCCGGTGTCGTGGTGGACATCAAGGACATCGCCGAGGACTACGGCATCTACACCCCAGAGGATCTCGAGGCCCGGGCGGACATCCGTGACGGCGACATCCTCATCATCAACACCGGCTACCACAGGTACGGCTGGAACGAGCCCGAGGCCGACGAAGTCCGGTACATGGTAAAGCACCCCGGACCCACCCGGGAGTTCGCCACGTGGGCCCTGAAGAGAAAGATCAAGTGGATCGGCGTGGACTGCGGTTCCGCTGACCACCCCATGAACACCAAGATCCGGGAGTGGATGCCCGTCCAGGCCAGGCAGGCCGACGCCCACCTGAAGAAGAAGTACGGCAAGGGCCTTGACGACTTCTTCCCTGAAGAGGACTACCAGGTGATGCACATCGCCCTCTTCCCCAGCAACCTGATCCATGCCGAGTGCGTGGCGGGCGATATCGACCTGGTCAGCGGCAAGCGCGTCACCATCGGCTGCTTCCCCTGGCGCTTCGTCGGCGGAGAATCCTGCATTTCCCGCATCGTCGCTTTCGCAGAGGAATAAATCAGCTTCTTCGGGCGTCTCCTTTTGGGGACGCCCTTTTCCATAGGGCAGGCGGCCGCCGCGGCGGCATTCCCTGTGTCGTGCCGTTCGCCTGTGTTCTTTCGGGGGGTGGTTTTCATGCTGGCTTTTGAAATGGAGCGGCCCAGGTCTCTCGCCTCAGCGGCGGAGATCCTGGAGAAACACGGTTCTCAGGCCATGGTGAAGGCGGGAGGAACGGACGTTCTCGTCTGGATGCGGAAACACGTGGTCCATCCCGCTGTCCTGGTCGATCTTTCGGAAATACCCGAACTCAGGGGAATCTCCTTCTACCCTCATCGGGGCATCAAGATCGGGGCCCTCGCCACAGTAAACGAAGCGGCGGAGAACGAGGATGTGAAACGCTACTATCCCGTCCTCCGGGACGCCTGCCTTTCCCATTCCGACGTCCTCATCCGGAACAAGGCCACGGTCCTCGGCAATATCTGCGCTTCCGTCCCCTCCGGGGACATCATCCCCTCCTTCGCCGTCTACGAGGCGGTGCTCCATGTTTTCGGCCCGGGCGGCGAGCGGGACATCCCCTTCGCCGACTTCATCACCGGACCGAGGAAGAACTGCCTCAATCCCGGCGAGATCGTGACCGCCGCGACCCTTCCCCTTCCCGGGGAGAGAAGTGCCGGATGCTACCTCAAGCTTGCCCGGCGCAATGCCCTCGACCTTGCCCAGGTGGGAGTGGCTTGCCTTGCCGTGGACGGCGAGGGGGGGAGAACTTACAGGATCGCCTGCGGGGCGGTTGCCCCGAGGCCGGTCCGGGCTGCGGAGGCGGAGAAGATCCTCCAGGGGGCTGCCGCTCCCGGGGATGACCTTCTCGAAAAGGCCGGGAAGGCGGCCGCCGAGGCAACCAATCCTATCACCGACGTCCGGGCGTCGCGGGAATATCGGCTCTCCATGGTGGACGAGCTGACCAAAAGGGCGGTGGCTCTCTGCGCGGAGAGACTCCAGGGAGGAAGTGCATCATGAAAAGAGACGTTCATTTCATTCTCAACGGGAGGCCGGTGACCTTTTCCGCGGAGCCCCGGACGACCCTTCTCCGGGCCCTCCGGGAATACGGCGTCACCAGCGTCAAGCGGGGCTGCGAGGAAGGGGAGTGCGGCACCTGCACCGTGGTGATCGACGACCTGGCCCAGAAATCCTGCATGGTCCTCGCTCTCGAGGCGGAAGGCAAATCCGTCCTGACCGTGGAGGGGCTTGTGGGTCCCAGGGGTGAACTCCATCCCATCCAGCGGGCTTTTATTGACGAAGGGGCCATTCAGTGCGGTTTCTGCACTCCGGGGATGATCATGTCCGCCTACGCGTTTCTCCGGAAGAACCCGGATCCCACGGAAGAGGACATCCGGGTCGCCCTGGCGGGAAACCTGTGCCGCTGCACGGGCTACATTCCCATCTTCAGGGCTGTGCGCAAAGCTGCGGCGGCCATGCGCGAGCTGGGGCACATCCCCGGCGGCGCGCGGTGACGGGAGGTGTCTGCCATGAAACAGACCGTTACAAGCAGCGGCGTGGGAACGTGGACCGAGAGAAAGTACGACGTGGAAAAGGCCGCGGGGACCCTGGCCTTCACCGATGATCTTCGGTTCGGGCCGGAGCTGCTCCACGCAAGGGCAGTCCGCTCCACGGTGGCCCACGGCGAGATCCTGTCCATCGACGTCTCCGAAGCCCTCAAGGTGAAGGGCGTCGTCAAGGTGGTCACCGGAAAGGACTTCGTCCACCGCTTCGGCCTCTACCTGATGGACCGCACACCCATGGCCATCGGCAAGGTCCGCTACATGGGCGAACCGGTGGCCCTGGTGATCGCCGAGTCTGAGGAGGCGGCGGAGGAGGGGATGCTCAAGGTCACTGCGAAATACCGGGAGCTGCCCCCCATCTTCGACCCCGTCAAGGCCGCCACGGATAACTCGGTCCTGGTCCATCCCGAACTGGAAACCTACGACCACGTGGACTTCATCACCCCCTTCCCCGGAACGAACATCGGCAACTGGTTCCGCATCCGCAGGGGCGACGTGGACAAGGCTTTCTCCGAGGCGGAATACATCGTGGAAGAAGCGGTGAACTGCCCCCAGATCGCCCACGGCTTCCTCGAGCCCCACTGCTGCATCTGCAGGGAAGACCCCGCCACGGGTGACCTGACCATCTGGTCCACCGCCCAGTCGGCCTTCGCCCTCCGGGATATCGTGGCCAAGGGACTGAAATATCCCCTGAGCAAAATCCGGGTCATCGCTCCTCCCATCGGCGGAGGCTTCGGCGGAAAAGCGGGGATGACGGTGGAGGCTCTCTGCCTCGCCGGCGCCATGAACCCCGAAGTCAGGGGCAGGCCGGTGAAGCTCTATATCCCCAGGGAGGAAGTGCTTCTCACGTCCTGGGTGCGCCAGGCCTACGTGGCCAAGATCAAGCTCGGCATCGACAAAGACGGAAAAATAACCGCCATCCGGAACACCTTCTACTTCGACACCGGCATTTCCGCCGAGTACGGTGCGAACCCCGTCCGGAGCGCAGGCTACTCCTCCACGGGGTGCTACTACATCCCCAACGTCTGGACCGACAGTTACGCCGTCTACACCAACAAGCCCTTCGGGGGCGCCTACCGGGGCTTCGGCCTTCCGGAGCTCATGGGCGCCATGGAAGTGGTCATCGACATCGCCGCGAGAAAAGTCGGCATGGACCCCATCGAGTTCCGCCTGAAGAACATCCTGAAGCCGGGCCTGCCCACCTGCACGGGCATGCCCATGAACAACCACGCCCTTGACACCATCGTGGGCAAGGTGGTGGACCGAATCAGGCTCAACGAAAAAGAGCCCGCCACGCGGAAGGGATGGGTTCGGGGCAAGGGGTTCGCCCTCGCCCTGAAGGCACCCGCCATGCCGGCGGACGCCGCGTCCTCGGCCATAGTCAAGATACTGGGAGACGGAACGGTGGAGGTTCTGGCCGCCACCATGGACATGGGGCAGGGGGCCTACACGGCCTATTCCCAGATGGTCTCCGAAGAACTGGGCATCCCCGTCGAGAAAATCAAGTGCCTCTACCCTGATACCCAGAGCCACCCCTACGACTGGCAGACGGTGGCCAGCCGCTCATGCTGGTCCATGGGCATGGCGGTGAAGCGGGCGGCGGCGGATGTTCGGCAGAAGATCCTCGCCCTCTACGCCGAGTACTGGCAGGTGGAACCGGAGAGCATCACCATCGAGCACGGAATCGTGAAATGCAGAAAGAAAGGCAAGGCGGAACCCTTCGACGAACGTATACAGAACGGATTCCTCATGCCCGACGGAAACTACAAGGGCGGCCCTGTGATCGGCACGGGCAGTTTCGTGCCGCCTGATGTGATCTACCCCGACCCCGAGACGGGACAGTCTCCCAAGAGCGTTGTCCACTTCACCGTGGGAGCCGTGGGGATCGACGTGGAGGTGGATCCCGCCACCGGAGCCGTGGAAGTGAACAAGGTCTCCGCGGGGTATGACGTGGGGAAGGCCATCTCTCCCGTCAACGTGAAGGGACAGATCGAGGGGGGCACCGTCCAGGGCATATCGGCGGGGCTCATGGAGGGCATGTACTACGACGAACACGGCAGGCTCCTCACCCCCGACTTCACGGACTACAAGATTGCCACGGCGCTTGACGTGCCCCCCGACCTGGACGCCTTCTGGGAGGAAACTCCGGAAGAGCTCTCTCCCTACGGCAACAGGGGAGTGGGAGAACACTCCATGATCTCTCCCGCTCCGGCCATGGACAACGCCCTCTTCGATGCCCTGGGGATCAGGATCCACAGTTACCCCCTCGGAAGGGAGCGGGTCTACAAGGCCATCCAGGCGAAGAAAAAGGGAGAGACGGATCTCTGGGAATACCCCTACGCCATGGAGCAGTCCTACAAGAACGCCATCAAGGAATGGAAGTAATTCTCCGGGACCTGTGGTAGAACCTTTTAGTGCAACCGGTCGCTTACAATGGCCGGTTGCACCCCGGGCTCCATGATGACAGAAAAAGAGCAACAAAGGATGTGACGGATGTGCCGGAAACTAAAACGGGAAGGGTTGCCTGGGTCGGCCTGACGGATAAAAGGGTGGAAATCCGGGAAACGCCTGATTTTTACGGGAACCTCGGCGGCCGTGGATTCGGCGTGTTCGAGCTTCTTCGGGGCGTTGGACCTGAGGCGGCCCCCCTGTCCGCTGAAAACCTTCTCGTGTTCGCGGCGGGAAGCCTCACCGGGACGTCCTTTCCCGGAAGCTCCAGGATCGCCCTGGTGACGAAGAACGTCCTGAGCGGCGGCATCTCTACGTCCAGCGGCGGCGGAAACCTTGGGCCGAAGTTCCGGCAGGCAGGGTTCGACGCCCTGGTGATCTCCGGGCGGGCCTCCTCTCCCTGCTGGATTCTGCTGAAGGACGGACAGGTGGAAATCCGGGACGGTTCGGATCTCTGGGGGCTTTCCGTCTCCGAAGCGGCGGACGCTGTCCGGACAGTGACCGGCGATCCTGAGGCGGAGACGGCGTCCATAGGCATCGCCGGCGAACGGCTCGCCGCTGTGTCCTGCGTCATGATCGGCGGGGCTCACGCCCTGGCGTGGGGGGGATCCGGCGCCGTCATGGGGTTCAAGAACCTCAAGGCCGTGGCCGCCTCGGGGAGGGGCGTCCCGAAAGCGGCGGACGAGGCCGCCTTTCTTTCCGAGAGCCGCCGGTATTCCTGGATACTCAGGGCGTCGTCAGCGTCGGCCGCCCTTCGGGCCGGGGGGACCCACGGCATGGCGGGCGTGGGCGGATGGAGCGGCAAAGTCCCCACCTCGGTGAGGAACCTCCAGGAAGAATTCTGGGACGGTGAAAAGTCAGCCCGCATCAGCGAGGCAGCCTTCCGTCCCATGGAGAAGAAGCGGACCTCCTGCTGGAACTGCCCTCTCTCCTGTCTCCATCTCTACGAAACGGAACGGGACGGAAAGAGGATCGAGGTGGAGGGCATGCATGCAAACTCGGTCCGGGGGCTGGGGTCCAACCTCGACCTGGACGACCCTGCCGCCCTTCTCGAGGCCCACAGGCTCTGCAACGATTCCGGTCTTGACGTGGACGGCGTCGCCGCTGCCCTCGGCTGGGCCATAGAGTGTTTCGAGCGGGGGATTCTCGGCCCTGCGGACACGGACGGCCTGGAGCTCCGCTGGGGAAACGGGGAGTCGATCCTTGCCCTTATCGGGATGATCGCCGAACGCAAGGGATTCGGCCGCCTGCTCGGCGAAGGTGTTCTCGAGGCGGCGAAAACTGTGGGCCGGGGCAGCGAACAGTTCGCCATGCACGTCAAGGGTGTCGGGCTGAACGAGCAGGGCGTCCGGTCCCACAAGGCATGGGGGTTCGGCATGGCGGTAAGCGCCAGGGGAGGAGGACACCTCAACGGCTCGCCCCAGACGGAAAACAGGCAGATTCCATCCTGGACCGGGCAATGGCTCTTCGGCAACGAAAACGCGGGAGTGCCCGGATCCTACGAGGGGAAGGGAAAGCTCGTGGCCTGGTACGAAATCTACAAGGCCATCGTCGACTCGGCGGGGATGTGCTATTTTGCCTCCGGGTGGTACGATCCCGCTCTGGCGGATATTCAGCCCCTTTCCCGCGCCCTTGAGGCCTTCGGCTGCGAAGGGCTGACTCCCGAAGAGATCTGGAGAAGGGGACGGCGTATCGTCGAGGCCGAAAAAGCCTTCAACACGGTCCATGCCGGATTCGGCAGAAAAGACGACATTCTGCCGGCCAGGGTTATGGAGGAGCCCCTCACCTTCGGTCCCTATGCGGGAGCGGTGATGGACAGGCCGTCCTTTGAGAAGGTGCTCGACGAGTTCTACCGTGAACGGGGCTGGGACCCCGGAACGGGCCTTCAGACCGCTGAAGGGCTTATGGAAACCGGAGCCCCGGATATCGCGGAATACCTGCGGAAGGGGAGATGGCCGGAAACGTCGTGATGTCTGACGCGAGGCGTTTTTTCCCGAGGCTTCCGGTCCCGGTCCGGTCCGGCACGGTTTCGCCGGCTTGAATGAGATCATC
>NZ_JAESIH010000065.1 GCF_016756745.1 Aminivibrio sp. | reverse complement strand
GGTTTATTGTATCCTCTTTTATCGGAAGAAACGTTACTGTAATATAAAATATGGGGCGGAAAATAAAATCGAACGGGCAACCGGGGAAGGTGGTCACCATGAACGAAATCGGGGAAATTCGCACGCTGGAGGGCCGGGAGGCCCTGAGGGCCCTTGCGGGAGCGGCCCGTATCATCCACAGGTTCATCCCCGGCGACATGAGTTTTGCCGTCATCGAGGGCGACGCCTACATCACCTACGTGCCGGGCAGAACGATTAACTTCAACAGGAAACCGGGAGACAGGCTCGCCGAGGGATCGGCCGGGAACCGGTGCATGAAGGAGAAACGGCCCATAGTCAAGGAGTTCGGGAAGGAAGAGTCCCCTTTCGGCATCCCCTACATCGCCCACTCCATGCCTGTGTTCGACGCTGGTGGCGAAGCGGTGGGCTGCGTCATCCTGGCGGAAAACGTGGAACGGCAGAACACACTCAGGGAGACGTCCGAAACCCTTCGGGCCTCCACAAGCCAGATCGCCGACGCCCTCCAGTCCATGAACGGCCGGATGGAGGAGATGCGCGCCGCCGGGGAAACCCTCATTTCCATCACCGGTACGGCGGTGGAGCGGGTTGCCGGCACTGAGCAGGTGGTGGGAATCATCGAAGGAGTGGCCAAGCAGACCAACCTTCTCGGGCTCAACGCCTCCATAGAGGCTTCCAGGATAGGGGAACTGGGAAAGGGCTTCGGTGTGGTGGCCGACGAGGTGAGAAAACTCGCCGTCCGGTCCACGGAATCGGCGAAGCGCATCAGGGAGATCCTCGACTACTTCCGCACGTCAACCTACGAAATCAACGAAAACACGGAGGTCCTGCTGAAAATCATCAAGGAGCAGGCCCGTCTCATCGAGGGGATCGCAGCCTCGGGCGAGGAAGTGGCCTCCGTCTCGGCGGTCCTGGAGGATGTGGCAAGAAAACTTCTCAGCACGGAAGAATGACAGGCTTCCGGAACGAAGAAAAAAGCGGGGCCCGAAGAAAACCGGGCCCCGCCGCGCAGTGCCGGAAAGAGGGCTACATCAGCGCCTTCAGGGCGTTGAGGGCGGCCTCGTAGTCAGGCTCGGTGGTCTGTTCAGGGACGATCTGCACGTACCGGATCACGTTCTCCCTGTCCACCACGAAGACGGACCGGGCCAGAAGACGGAGCTCTTTCATGAGCACGCCCCAGTTGGTCCCGAAGGAAGCGTCCCTGTGGTCGGAAAGGGCCACGGCCTTGTCGATGCCTCCGGTGGCGCAGAACCGCTTTATGGCGAAGGGCAGGTCCATGGAAATGTTCAGCACCGCCACGTCGGCAGGCTGGTTGGCCGCATCCTCGTTGAACCAATGAATCTGCAGGTCGCACACGGGAGTGTCCAGGGACGGGGTGACCGAGATGACCTTGAATTTGCCGTCGAAGTCTTTCAGGGACTTCGGGGTCATGTTCTGGTCAAGCACTGTAAAGTCGGGGGCCTTGTCTCCGACCTTCAATTCGGGCCCCACCAGGGTAATGGGGTTTCCACTCATTGTGATTATTCCTTTTCTTTCCATGATGTATTCACCTCCGAAATAGAATCTTTGTTAGATGAGTCTATCATGACCGGTCAGAAAAGGTCAAGCCGTCAGATTTCCCCTAAATCCGCAGGTTTTTCAGGCAGAGGGAGTGTCGCCGGGCACAGCGCCCGGGCCGAGAAACCGACACGGATGTCGGTTTCAGGTGCAGTTGTCAAGGACGACAATCTGCACCGGCGGCCCAAGCGAGCACTGGTGACACTCCCGCTGCCTGCGGATTTAGGTTTCCTGGGTTTCGTCCGCGGTGCGTGAAATGCGGAAAAAGACCCGCAGACCGGCGAAACCCCTGAGTCTTCCATGCGGGGAATAGTTTTTTCCACCGGCCATTCCGCTCCCTTCCTCCGGAAGGTTCTTCAGGCCTCCTTGCCCCAGCTCTTTGACCGGAGCAGGCCGATGGCGATGACCGGGAGAATGAGCAATGGGAAGGAAAGGGTTCCCAGGTAGCCGTATCCTCGTGCGACCAGCTGGATCAGGCCGAACAGGGCGATGCCCCAGGTGAGGAGGACGTAGACCAGGGATGCGATGATGTTCACCTTCCTGTCCCCCGCGGCGGATGCCCCGCGGGTTCTTCCCCAGAAGGCCACGATGCGCCTGGCGCCGCCGAAGATGAGACTCACGCCGGTGGAGATGACCGCAAGGAAGATGAGCAGGGAGACGATGGCCGTGCCAAAAGCGCCGCCGCCCCCGTGGGCCGCCACGTACAGCACGGGAACGCTCTCCTGGAGGATGTCCGGGTAGTGGAGAAGGACTCCCGCCGTGGCAAGCCAGAGCACCCCGGCGTTGATGATGAATCCCCAGACCGACGTTTTCATGGCGTCCTCCCTGGTTTTCAGCGCGTCGGCCACGGCGATGTAGGCTCCCATGGCGCATGCCTGGAAACCGGCATACTTCATGGACGCCCAGAAAGCCTCTAAAAAGCCCTTCGGGGATGGGGCGGTGCGGATGATCTCAAGCAGCTTGGGGAAGTTCGTCACGAGGTTCGCCACGTAAATGAAAGTCATGCCCGCAATGATGATCACCGCCATCGTGGAGGCGGCCCTGCGCACCATCTCCGCGCCGAAGATAGTCAGAAAGAAGATGAAGACCGCCACGATCACCGTGTTCATAACGTAGGGCGTCCCGAGGATCTGCTTCATCACCGTGCCCCCGGTGGCGAAGGCCACCGCCGACGCGATGAGAAGAATGAGAATGTACATGACTTCGTAGGCGTTGGAGAAGATGGCTTCGAAGGGTTTGAAATACAGATTGCCCCATGCCCTGTAGTCAAACGTTTTGTAGGTTACGGCAAAGCTCCACACATAATAGAGCACCACCGTGACGATGGCGACGGACAGGACGGGGGTGATCAGGGCGTACCATCCGTAGGATACAAAAAAGTCAACGATCTGTCTTCCGCTGGCGAAACCGCCGCCGAAGTGGGTTGTGAACCAGACAAAAGCCACTGCCAGGATTCCAATATCACTCTTCGATTTCATCTCGTTCCCTGCTCCTCTCGTGTCTCCCGTTCAGAACTTTCTTTGTCCGGGGCCCCCGGATCGGGGCCCCGGACAAACCTGTCAGCTGCCGAGCAGTTTTCCGGGGTTCAGGATTCCGTCGGGGTCGAAGGATCGCTTGATTCCTCTCATGATCTCGATTTCCTCTGCGGGCTTGGAGTGGAGGAAGATGGGCATCTTCACGTAGCCGATGCCGTGCTCTCCGCTGCCCACGCCGCCGAGGCGCACTGCCACGGAGGTGAGATCGTCGTAAAAGGCCTCGGCGTACTCCGCCCATTCCATGGGCTCCATATCGGCGGGCTTGAAGATGATGGGATGCAGATTCCCGTCGGCGATGTGGCCAAGGATGCCCACGGTGATACCCCGTTCCTTTCCCGCCCTCCGGATCTCCTCCACCATCTCAGGGACGGCGGACAGGGGAACCACCATGTCGCCGCTCAGGGAGCAGTAGGGATCATGGGCCCTCATGGCCTCGGCGAGGTTCTGCCGGATGTTCCAGACCATGCCCGACTCGGTCCGGCTCTCCGCCACGAAGACCTCCAGGGCCCCGTTCTCGAGGCAGAGGGTTCCCACCTTCTCGTACCCTTCCTCGAGCCGTTCGTCCGTGTCGCCCTCGATCTGGATGAGGAGGAAGGCATCGGCCCTGTCCTGGTAGGGGAGCACCGTGTTCACGTGGGAGGCGGCGATGTTCACCGAAAGCTTGTCCATCAGCTCGCAGGATATGACGCTGATCCCCGTGCGGACCACCTTCGCCACGCTGTCCACCGCCGTATCCAGGTCCGGGAAGGCCACCAGGAGGTTCACCGTCTTCCCGGGCTTCGGCTCGAGGTTTACGATGACCTTGGTGATGATCCCCAGGGTACCCTCGGAACCGACCATGAGCTGCATGAGGCTGTACCCCCATGTGTCCTTCCGGATCCTGCCGCCGAGGTTCAGCACCGTACCCGTGGGGAGGACAACTTCCAGGCCGAGAACGTGCCGCCGGGTGTTGCCGTAGCGGATGACCTTGCCTCCCCCGGCGTTGGTGGCCACGTTGCCGCCGATGAAGCTCGTCTCGGTACTCATGGGGTATCCCGCGTAGAGAAACCCTTCCTCGGCCACCGCCTTGCACAGTTCGTTGGTCACCACGCCGGGCTCCACCACGGCCACCCGGTTCACCGGGTCTATTTCGAGGATGCGGTTCATTTTCTCGAGGGAGAGGACGATGCCGCCGCACAGGGGCACTGCCGCCCCGGCGAGGCCGCTTCCCGCGCCCCTGGGGGTGACCGGGATTCTGTGCTTCGACGCCACCTTCATGACCGCCGCCACCTGTTCGGCGCCTTCCGCCTTCACCACGGCGTCCGGCATGGAGGTGAACATGATGCCCGCCTCGTCGGAGGCGTAGCTCTCCAGGGCATCCGGGTCTCCGGCCACCACGTTCTTCGCTCCGGCAGCCTCCTGTATCTCCCGGAGAATCTCCGGGGTGATTTTTCCGTATCGCTCCCGAAGGGCGTCGGTGTTTCCGAAAAAGGTTCCCGTCATGATTTCAGCCTCCCTATGAGCGCGGGGATCACTTCCAGAGCGTCGCCCACGATGGCCAGGTCCGCCACCCGGAAGATGGGGGCCTCCGGGTCGGTATTGACGGCGATGACCGTATCGGATGCGGACATCCCGGCGAGGTGTTGCACCGCCCCGGAGATGCCGCAGGCGATGTAGAGTTTCGGTGTCACCGATTTGCCCGACAGCCCCACCTGGGAGGAATAGGGCGCCCAGTTAAGGTCAACGGCCGTCCTCGACGCGCCCACGGAGCCTCCGAGAAGGCCTGCCAGTTCCTCGAGCAGGGCGAAATTCGTCCCTTTCTTCATCCCTTTTCCTCCCGCCACGATAACCTCGGCGTCCTGCAGGGGTACGCCCACGTTCTTCTCCGGCAGGAACTCCAGAAGCTTCATCACCGACGAGAGGGAGCCGGGAGCGACCTTTTCGGCGATGATCTTTCCGGTCCGCGACTGGTCCGGAGGAAGGGGTTTCTTCGACCGGGGCCTCACGGTGCACATCTGGGGCCTTCTGAGGGGCGTCTTGATGTCCGCCATAACGTTTCCCCCGATGGCGGGCCTGGTCTGGATCAGCAGGCGTTCCTCCGTGTCGATGCCCAGTTCGGTACAGTCCGCCGTCAGTCCCGTCTCGAGGTCTGCGTAGAGCACTGGCATTACGGTCCTGCCGGCTGATG
Organism: Aminivibrio sp.; assembly: GCF_016756745.1. Taxonomy (NCBI): domain Bacteria; kingdom Thermotogati; phylum Synergistota; class Synergistia; order Synergistales; family Aminobacteriaceae; genus Aminivibrio; species Aminivibrio sp. Next base: position 52,044 of record NZ_JAESIH010000065.1, on the reverse strand, counting down.
TGGCCGAGGCGATGAAAATTTCGGGCCTGTGGCGGTTCACCAGCTCGGCCAGGGTCTTGGAAAAGCTGTCCGCCTTGAAATGAGCCAGCCTGGGGTCATCCACCACGTACACCTGGTCCGCTCCGTGGGCCACCAGCTCAGGGGCCTGTTCCGTAACGCCGGAGCCGAGAAGCACCGCCGAAAGGGGCACGCCCAGGGTGTCGGCAAGGTCCCTGCCCCAGGCGAGAAGCTCGTATGAAACGGGATGAATCCGGCCATCCCTCACTTCGCTGAGGGTCCAGACTCCGCGGTATTCTTCGTTCATGGCGGTTTCCTCCTACACGATCCCGCAGCCCCGGAGCACGCTGAGGATCTCCTCTACGGCGCCGTCCACGCTGTCTGCTGCGGATACTTTTTTTCCCGACCGGGTGATCTGGGGATAGGAGACCTTCACCACTTTTGTCGGCGAGCCCAAAAGGCCGAGATGCTCCGCGGGAAGGGGAAGATCGTCCGCCCCGAGAACGGGGATCTCCGTCTTCTTCGCCCGGATCTTTCCTCCCAGGGTGCACAGCCGGGGAGTGTTGATCTCCTTCACCACCGAGAGCATGGCGGGAAGAGGAGCCTCGACCCGCTCGTGCCCTCCCTCCACTGCCCGGCGGACCACAAGGGAGCCCTTTCCGGCCGATTCTACGGCGCTCACGAAGGTGAGCACCGACAGCCCGAGGATCTGCCCGACGGCGGGGCCGACCTGCCCCGTCTCGCCGTCGGTGGCCCGTTCGCCCGAGAGCAGGAGGTCGAAGCCCCCTGCCTTTTTCACTCCCGCAGCGAGGGTCCTGGCGGTGGCCAGGGTATCGGACCCGGCGAACCGCCTGTCGGAGAGCAGCAGCCCCCTGTCGCACCCCATGGCGATGGCGGCCCGCACCGCTTTTTGGGCCTGGGGGGGACCCATGGAGATCACCGTGATCTCCGTCCCTTCTCCGAGGCGGTCCTTCAGCCTGACCGCCTCCTCCACGGCGTGAAGGTCGAGAGGGTTCAGCTCCGCCTCTACGCCTTCCCGCACCATGGTTCCCGTCTCTTCGTCGATCCTGACGTTTTCCGTCGCGGGAACCTGCTTCACCAGCACACCGATCCGCACGGCCGCACCTCCTGTCAAAATAAAAAGCGAATAAAAAAGCATAATACTACGAAATGTCAATATGACAAGACCAATTAAAAGTTGTATTATTATAGAATTACGTGGAATTCACCTCCCATGAGAATGGATTTTTAGGTCTTTCTGACATTTTAGGCACTGCTCCCGGAAAAGAAAACCCCCGGCGGGATGCTTCTCCGCCGAGGGGGGAATAAAATACCGGGGGTGTGTCGGTTCCCGGGGCCTTAGAGTTCTCCGTACTTTTCCCGCAGGTACCGGATGTACGGCCCGATGTCCAGTCCCCTGCCCGTGACCCGTTCGATCAGCTCGGGGGCGGTGTACTTGCTGCCGTGGCGGTAGATATTCTCCCGCAGCCATCCGTGAAGGGCTGAAAAGCTGCCCCGGCGCATGTCGTCATGAATCCCGGGGAGGGCCTTCAGGGCCTCCGCGAAAAACTGGGCGGAGAGGATGTTTCCCAGGGTGTACCCCTGGAAGGCCCCGCCGATATGTCCGCCGAACCAGTGGACGTCCTGCAGGCAGCCGTCGGCATCGTTCTCCGGGGCGATCCCGAGATTCTCCTGGTAGGCGGCGTTCCACGCCTCCGGAAGGTCCTTCACTTCGAGTCTTCCCTCCAGCATCTTCAGCTCCAGCTCGAAGCGGATCATGACGTGGAGGTTGTAGGTCAGCTCGTCGGCCTCGGTGCGGATGAGGGATGGTTCCACCCTGTTCACCGCCCGGTAGAAGGTCTCCAGGGGAACGGTCCCCAGGCGGTCCGGAAAGACTTTCTGCAGTTCCGGGTAGAAGTGCTCCCAGAAGGGCATGCTCCGGGAAACCAGGTTTTCCCACGTGCGGGACTGGGACTCGTGCACCCCGGAGCTGGTCCCCTCCGCCAGGAGGGTTCCCTCCAGGGCGGGGTCCACCCCCTGCTCGTACAGGGCGTGCCCCGACTCGTGGGTGGTGGAGAAGAAACCGCAGGCGAAGTCCCCTTCGTCGATCCGGGTGGTGATGCGCACGTCCCCCACGGAAAACCGCGTCTCAAAGGGATGGTGGGTCAAATCCTGCCGACCCCGGGCGAAATCGTAGCCGAACATCCCGATGACCATCTTCCCGAAGTCGAGCTGCCGGTCTTTGGGGAAATGTCCCTTCAGGCACGAATCATCGGCCGCTTGACGGGACGCGGCTGCCCGCACCAGCGGCACGAGCTGTTCCCTGAGCTCCCCGAAGACCTTCCTGACGCTTCCCGCCTTCATGCCGTAGTCGGAAAAGTCGATGAGCGGGTCTGCGATGTGGTCATATCCCGGGAAAAAGTCCGCCAGGCGGCGGCTCAGGTCCAGGGTCTTCTCCAGCAGGGGAAGAATTCTTTTGAAATCGTCGGCGGAACGGGCTTCGGTCCACACTTGGTAGGAAAGGGCGGAATGCTCCGAGAAAGCCGCCAGGAAATCCGCAGGCACCCGGACGGCCTTTCGGTATTCCCGGTCCGCCGCCCGGACCAGGCAGCCGTCATCCGAATCGGGGGGAAGGCTTCCTGCGTAGGGGAGCAGATCGTCGATCAGCCTGCCCACTTCAGGGGCGGTGAACCTCTCCTGGGCGATCCTGGCCAGCGTGGCCATCTGGCGCCCCCGGGCCTCCGCCCCGCCGGGAGGCATGTACGTGGCCTGGTCCCAGTAAAGCACCGCCCCGGCGTTGTTCAGGTCGTTCACTTCACGGAGCCGTGCTTTCAGCTCCTCCAGCTTTTTTTCCATGCCGGCCATGAAGGGCTTCCCTCCCTACTCGGCCGACCGGAGAACCCGGACGCCCCGGGGGGTCTCGATGCGGGCCTCCAGGTATGGGGCCGCTCCTCCGGGAAGGGACTTCACCGACAAGGGGCCTTCCATGGCCAGGGATTCCAGCAGCCGGGAAACCCGCTTCGGATCGGGGTGATGGATGTCCAGTCCGACGAGGTGAAGTCCATGGTCCTGGAGCTTCGACGCTGGATGAACTCCGGGCTGCCACTGGATGAGGGCGGGGCCCGTTCCAAGCGGGAGAGAACCGTCTTCGGGGATGGTGATGAGCCATTGCAGCGTCCCCCGGGACATGGATTCCACCGGCCCCAGGGGCTCCGGTGACTTTTCCGCCCAGGTCCGGATGTCTTCGGTCCGGGCCACCCACGCGGCGAGGAAGGGGACGGCGTTCCCGGGAAGGGAATCCAGGGCGAACCATCGGGGGCGACCCGGGGCCGGGGCCGCCGGGTTTGCCGCTATGACCTCGAGGTACACCAGGTCGCCCAGACGCAGAAGCAGATTGTGGGTTCCCATGCGGGGATGCTCGCCCCCTGCCTGGGGTGAGACACCCAAAGTTTTCGTGACAAAGGCGGCTCCCGCTTCGAGAGTGGGCGCCGCAACGGCGATATGATCCAGAATGCAGCCCATGACGAATACCTCCTGGTTGAAATAGAGGGACAGGCAGCCGAAATCCGGCCCTGTCCCTCCGCTATTTTCTCCTGTAAACAGATTTTCTTCAATGGCCGGGAAGGGCAGTCTAAATCCGCAGGTTCGTTCCCTTGTTCTACGAACAGTCCAGAGAGGTTTTTTATTTTTTAGGGTGCGGATTTAGGGGAGAGATACCATGTTCGAGATCGTCCATATCGGCATCCCCACCACCCAGAGCAAAGAGGGTGAGACGTACGTCCCCGGAGGGGAGGTCTATGTCACCCCGCCGGAAAAGTCACCCTTCGCCATGGAATACGCCCGTTTCCTTCCCGGGACGGTCTTCCCCGAGACTATGCGCCACGACGTTCCCGTGGCTGCGAAGATCGATTCCATCGAGAAGTGCGCAGCCCCGGCCGACGAGATCATCGTCCCGAAGATGGATGGAGGCGCCTGCCGGCTCTGCTTCGTCCGGAAGGATGGCGCCATCATCGAGCTCATGGAGGAGAAGTAGAAAACCGCCTCATCATCTGCAGCGCAAACGGGGCTGAAAGGGATTTTTCCCCGTCAGCTCCCGTTTTTTCTGACGATGTCGAAAATCGTCACTTCGGGCGGAGCGAAGAACCGAAGCGGCGGTCCCCAGGTTCCCGCTCCATTGCTGACGTAGATGGAACTCTCCCTGGAATTTTCAGCGGCATAGGCCTCTCCACCCCTGGAAGAGGGGGTCAGGGTCCGCAGTCCGGGACGGTATTCGTACACCATGCGGGTGAGCCAGTAGAAGGGCCAGATCTGCCCTCCGTGGGTGTGTCCCGAGAGCTGGAGGTCAAAGAGCCCCACCGATTCCGGCTCCACCTTCGGCTGGTGTTTCAGCAGCACCACGAAGCGGTCGCCGGGCAGGGAGGCCAGAATGGCCTGTTCCGGCGGGGCGGCCTCGCCGTAATGCCGGGCCGAAGGATCATCCATGCCGACGAGGACCAGTCCGCCGACGGAATGGTATTTGTTCCGCAGCACTTTCATCCCGGCCCGCTCGTTGAATTCCACGGCCTGCCTGACGCCCGCGTGGTACTCATGGTTGCCGGTGACGGCATAGATGCCGAGGGGCGGGATCAACCCCCTGAAGAGCGCGATCTCCTCGTCGCGAAACTCCATATTGTCGTCCACGAGATCCCCGGTGCTGACCACCAGGTCCGGTTCCGCCGCCCGGACCACGGAGAGGATGCGGTCGAGCCGTTTCTCCTGGATGATCCATCCCAGGTGAACATCGGTTATCTGGGCGATGCGGATCCGGTCCGTTCCTGCCGGAAGCCTTTTCGTTTCGATGGTGACGTGTCTCGGCTGCACGTTGAGGGCTTCAAACCATCCGTAGGCGCAAACCAGAAGAGCGAACCCCACCGCCGCCCATGCCCGGCCCCTCGGTGAGGGAAGCAGCCCTCTCAGGTCCGTGGAGAACAGGGTGTCGGCCAGCCACGCCAGAAACCGTACCATGTCGATAGCGACGAAGGCCGTGAAAAGGATGAAGAAGAAGGCCAGTCCCATATAGACGGAATAGGACAGCACCTTCCGAAATTCGGGATAATCCCCCAGGTCCACCTGCCAGAGCGCTCGTGACCCGAAAACAAGGAAGAGCGCGAAGGCCGCGTACAGGACCGTCCATTTCCATCCCGGTCCGACGGCGTTGCGCAGCCTGACATAGATATAGGAGTAGTGCGCTGCCAGCGTGACGGTGATCAGTATTCCTATGAGTCTCAATTTATAACCCTCCTGCGAAGCACAGAGCCCGGGGGCCTGCCTGTTGTTTTTTCCGTTCCTCTTTCCGGGGCACGAAGACGCCCCTCCGGAAAGAGGAAATTCTCAATTCGCTAAAGTTACCATTATCGAACATTTGTATTATATCATCCCGGGCAGCAGTTTGAGCGTCATTCTTTCTGTCGTCCTGACGAGAAATACCCTGTTGAGGAGATGTGCCGGGTGCTCGAAACACACATGAGCGGCTACTACGGCCGGCTGAAGGACTCATCCGCCAGGAGAGAACGAAAGAAGCAGAGGGAAAACTTGTGGAGACTGTCCGGCGGATTCATGACAAAAACGAATGTTTCGCGTAGGATTGATGATACAATCGGAAGTATCATGAGCGGGGTGAGGGAAGGATCGCGGTTTTAACGACCTTCAAATCAACCCCGAGATCCTTCGGGCAAGAAGCGCCCTCAGGATGACAGGAATAGTGCCGCAAAAGCGCTCCTCGGGATGGCGGAAATAGTGCCGCAAAAGCGCTCCTCGGGATGGCGGAATCCGAGGACACGTTTCAAGCCTGTTTTTTCAGTAGCTGAGAAGTTCATTACCGAAAGGGGTGGCATTCATGCAGTGTTCCAAGTGCGGAGCGGATCCGGCGGATGGGGCGAAATTCTGCCCTGCCTGCGGGGAGGAGCAGGAGGCCCCGGCCGTCTTCGGGAATGGAAAAAGAGGCGGTCGGGTGGGGTACTCGGAAAAGATCTACGACCCTGCATTTCAGAAATACCTGAAGAACACCAACCGGTGGTCCTCCATCTTTGCAGGCGGGCTGGCCGTCATTGCCGTCGCCGGCTTTTACATCGCCGGAGAGACCGGAGCGGGGGGCATGGAAAACCCCGAGTCCCTCTACATCGGCCTTGGAATCGGGGGCATGTTTCTCGCTATCGCTTTTTTCCAGATTGTGGGCAGAAAGAGAAGCACCACCTGGGACGGCGTGGTCACTGACAAGAAAGTGAAGCAGAAGCGGCGCAAACAGAGCGCGGGCAACAACAAGAACGACTACTACTGGGTGAACTACACGGAATACACGGTGGAGATTCGCTCCGACGGCGGAAAGAAGCACTACATTGTCGTGGACGACGACGACACCCTCTACAACTATTACCAGGTGGGGGACAGGGTACGGCACCACGGCGGGCTGAAATCTTACGAGAAATACGACAAGTCCCGGGACAGCATCATCTTTTGCAATGCCTGTGCCACGAAATGTGACATCGGAGACGACGTCTGCTTCCGCTGCGGCTGCCCTCTGCTGAAATAGAAAAATGCCGCCGCTGTGCGGACTTTTCCGCCACACCTGCGTCTGGTTCTTCGGAAGCCTAAATCCGCACCTCAGCGGGGAGTGTCACCGGGGAACGCTTGGGCCGCCGGTATATTTTCTTCCGTGCCCCTGATCCTCTTTCGAACAAGGAGATAGCTTTCGGGGCCATCTGCCTCCGGGGTCTCCGCCATGTTCAGGTGAGGATACCGGGCAAGATCGTCCCGGGTCACGGACCAGCCGATGATATAGGCCGCTATACAGCCACAGGAACGCTTTTCTTTTTCTCTTGTGCCGCCTCAGTGGAGGAAGGGGGATCACCCGGAAGAAGTCTTGGCCTTTCGGACACATCTTCGATTATTTTCTCCCCGTTCCACCTCACGATCCCGAAAGCCCCGTCCTGGTGTTCGACAAGAGCGGAGCAGCTTTCAACCCAGTCTCCCGTGTTGCAGTAGACCGCATCTTTCAGGTTCCGGATCGCCGGGTGGTGTATGTGCCCGCAGATGACCCCATGAAGATGTTCTCTTCTTGTTTCTGCGAGCAATGTATCCTCGAAGTCCCCCACGAAGGCCACAGCGTCCTTCACCCTGTGTTTCAGGTACTGTGAAAGGGACCAGTAGGGAAGTCCCAACCGGGAGCGCACCATGGTGAGGATATTGTTGAGGTACAGTGAAAATGTATAGGCCGTGTCTCCGAGGAGGGCGAGCCATTTCCTGTATTTGACGACCACGTCGAATTCGTCACCGTGAATGACCATGAACCGCCTTTGGTCCGCAGTGATGTGCACAGCTCTTTTGCAGATCCTGATGCCGCCGAAATCGTAGCCTTCGAACTCGTCCACGAATTCGTCATGATTGCCCGTGATATAAAAAATTTCCGTTTTCTTCGCCATCTTGAGTATTTTCCGGATCACAAGATTGTGGGACCGGGGCCAGCGGGGATTGTTCCTGAGCTTCCAGCCATCGATGATGTCCCCCACCAGGAAGAGTTTTTCGCACCTGATCGAGGAAAGAAAGCATGCAAGCTCCTCGGCCTTGCTCCATCGCGTCCCCAGGTGAACATCGGATACGAACACGCTTCTATAGTCCATCGCCGTCACCGTGTCCCCGTCGCCTGAAGGACGGAATCGGCATCACATCCGCAGCCGGCGGAGTGGAACGATCTTCTTGCCACCTCATCGGCGATGATCTTTGCCGCTCCTGGACGCGCAATCCTTGAACAGGCCGTTCCGGCCTTCGCCAGGAGGCCCCTTTCGCACGACAGGAGGCGCACCATTCGGCCGAGGGAAACCAGGTCCGAAACGGCCCAGCCACCTCCCTGCTTCTGGATGAACTCCGCATTTCTGGTCTCCTGAAACGGTATGGGATAAACGAAAATCATGGGCAGGCCGAAGCAGAGGGCTTCGGCGACCGTCAAACCTCCAGGCTTGGTAACAAGCAGATCGGCTTCAGCGTAATGACGATGGATGTCTTCAGTGAAACCGAGCGCTTCAAAGCCTGCTTTCCCCAGGAGCGGGTGCTTTTCAAGCGTTTTCAGGAGGCTTCTGTTCCTTCCGCAGATGACTTTAAGGTTCAATTCCCCGGGAAGAGAAAGAAGAAGGTCCACGATCTGAACTGCCTTGTCGTCCGCTATGGAGCTCGCCAGAAAGAGAACGGAAAGAGAGGAGCCTGCCGGCCTGGCCATGCCGTGAGCCGCTTCGGCAATCTTTCTCCTGACGGGTATCCCCGAGAGCACAATCCTTTCGGGAGGAACACCCATACCGGTAAGCCTGTTCACGATTTCCCCGCTTCCGGCGAAGTAACAATCGACCTCTTCGGAAAACCACAAGTGATGAAGATCATAGTCCGTGATGACGGCGAACAACGGGCCGCTGTACAGGCCGTGTTTTTTCATCCGGGCGGCAATGGACATCGGCAGAAAGTGAGTGGCTACAAAGGCTTCGGGAGTGGTCTTTTTTATGAAATCGGCGAAAGGTCGTGTTCTGTTCAGGCTGATCCTGTCGATCATCCTGACGATGGGACTCTTGTCGGGGTGAATATCGGTGAGCCTGTACATCGCTCCGCAAATTCCGTGGGAGTGTTTGCCGGCCATCTGGTACACGTCGGAATAACATAAACGAAACACAGGGTCGCAAAAATCGAGAACATCGACCAAAACTCCAATTCTTCCTGCAGCATGGACACTCTCGGCTATGGCCGCTGCGGCCGACCTGTGCCCGTTTCCGGCTGTGGCATACGCTATCAGCATCGGCTTCCTCCTAAAATGCTGTCTTTTTGAACCAAGTGTAGAGGAAATTCGTAACGGAAAAGTTTCCGGGATGTTCCGGTTACGTTGCACATTTTTATGCCGGAAAAAGGGCTCTTCCTCGTCCATGAAAGGATAGCGGTACCACCTGGGGGACGGAGATTTTCCTCCGCCGGGAGGCCCGAAGGATGAGCGCAGGAAGACTTCGCCGCCCCGCAAAAAAACCCGGAAGCCGTGCGCCCCGGGGAAATCGCTGCATTCCGGACTGAAGCCCGCCGCCTTCCGGCGAAGTCACCGGCCGCCGGGCTCCGGTCCCTCCCCGTGGATTCGGGTCACAAGTATCTGGTCGATCCGGTAGTTGTCGATATCCACCACTTCGAATTTGTGGTTTCCGTACTCCACCGAGTCGGTCCGCTTGGGGACCCTCCGGAGCATGTACATGATGAATCCGGCGATGGTCTCGTAATGCTCCCATCCTTCGAACTCGTCGATATCCAGGGCCTGCATCACGTCCTCTATGGGGGTCGTCCCGTCCACCAGCCAGGAATTCTCGTCCCGCTGCACGATAAGCTCTTCCTGGAAGGGGCTGATCAGCTCGCCCATGACGGTGCTCATCACGTCCTGCAGCGTGAGGAGCCCCACGACAAGGGCGTATTCGTTCACGATGACGGCCATGTCCTCCCTGGCGTCGCGGAAACGCTCGAGGGCCTCGAAGAGGGACAGCGTATCGGGCAGGAGAAGGATCTTCCGGACGATGGGGTCGGTCCGCAGGGAGATCTTGTTTCCCTGCGCAATCCGGGGGAGGATGTCCTTCAAATCCACGTACCCCATGACAGTGTCGATGGAGTCCCTCTCGCAGACGGGATACTTGCCGTGGGGCTTCTCCGTTATCTTTGCGTAGAGGCTCTCTTCGGACTCGCCCAGGGTGAGGAAGACGATGTCGTTCCTCGACGACATGGCCGAAGCCACCCCTCTCGTGTCCAGCTCGAAGACGTTGGCGATGAGGTGTTGCTCCTTGTTCAGAAAGACGCCTGCCTGGGCTCCGGCGTCGGCCATGGCCATGACGTCGTCCGACGTGATGTCGTCCCGCCTGACGACTGGAATGCGGAAGAGCCTGAAAATCATGTCGGCCAGGCCGTTGAAGAACCAGACCAGGGGGGCGAAGAGCTTCATGCAGACGGTCATGGGGGCGGTTACGGCGAGGGCGAAGCGCTCGGGCTCTGTCATCCCCGTTCTTTTCGGGATAAGGTCCGCAAAAAGGATAAAAGCCCCCGTCACGAGGCAGAAGGAGATGGCGAAGGAGACCGTCTGGAGTGCCGGACCGTCATAGAAGGGCTGAAGCCAGGAGGAAATGTAGGGGGAGAGGGCGGATTCGCCCATGACGCCTCCGAGGATGGCCACGGCGTTCAGGCCGATCTGGATGACGGTGAAATAGTGTCCCGGGTTCTCCTGCAAATCGAGGACTCTCTGTGCCCGGTGATCTCCTTTCTTCAGCAGGAGTTTGAGCTTGATTTTACGGGCTGCGGCGAGCGAAATCTCCGACACGGCAAAAAAGGCGCTGACAAGAATCAGGGCAAGAATTCCAACTATATTGTAGCGAAAAGACATCAAGGGTACCTCCGGGTACAAACCCCATACACACAAGCCCCGCCCGCTGCTGAAGGCGCAGAAAAGACCCGACGGTTCCGGTCTTCTGACTGAATACGTTCTATTTTACACGATTTCAGGGGAGAGAAACGGCTCAAAGCGCAGGGAGAAAGGAAAGAACAAGAACCGTTTCAGGTGAAAAAAGAGAAGGGCTGCAATTCATCCCGTGCAGACCGGTCACCTTTTTTTCTTTCCCTGCTCGAGCCTCATGCAGGACTGGAGGTCATTGGAGGTGTAGGCGAGGTGATCCGCGAGGGCCTCCAGGGCGGCGGGCAGGTCTCCGGCGGCTACCGCCGCAAGGACGGCCCGGTGCTGCCGCTGGGACTCCTCCCGCATGGAGGCGAGGTGGATGCGGATGTTCCGGTCGGTCTTCTGGCGGAGCCTGGCAAGCATGTCCAGGGTGAGGGGACGGTCGGCGGGCTCGAAGAGGAGGTTGTGGAACATCTGGTTGAGGTCCCGCCAGCGGATGCAGTCCTGCTCATCGTCCATGAGATCGAGAATCTTCCCGGCGTCGTCCACGATGCGTCTGGTGATGCAGGGAAAGGCGATCTTGAGGAGGTTCGTCTCCAGGGCGGAGACCATTTCGTACAGTTCCCTCGCCTCTTCCACCGAGAGGGCGGTGACCACGGCGCCCCGGTATCCCTGGAAGGCCACCAGCCCCTCGGTCTCGAGCAGGCGCAGGGCCTCCCTGAGGGGAATGGGACTCACACCGAGGCGAAGGGCGAGCTGGGCCTGGTGGAGGGGTTTCCCCTCGGGAAGAATCCCCCGGTAGATGGCCTCCCGGAGCACCCCGGCGATATAGTAGGGCGCCGAGCTGTCGCCGCTCATGCGCTCCGCCAGGGCTTCGAGGGTCATTTCTTCGTTCATGGGAATTCCTCCTTGGTACAGTCAAAATAATATATTTTCCCCGCGAAGATTATAGGAATGCCATGGAAATTATACTCCATTGACAGGAACATCCGCTCATCACCATACTTGGGAAAAGGATTCCAAAAAAACGAAAAGGAGTGGTTACCATGGCCGTTCCCATGAAATTCCTCTCGGAAGAGCTTGACGCCATGAAGCAGGCCGGGCTCTACGGCACCATCCGGACGCTTGAAAGCCCTCAGGGGGCGTGGGTTCATATCGACGGAAAGAAATATCTGAATCTCTGCTCCAACAACTACCTCGGCCTCTGCAACGATCCCCGGCTGGTCGCCAAGGTGAAGGAATACACCGACAGGTACGGCGTGGGCCCCGGCGCGGTGAGGACCATTGCCGGTACCATGTCGCCCCACATCGAGCTGGAGAAAAAGCTCGCCGCCTTCAAGGGGGCGGAGGCCGCCATCGTGGTGCAGTCCGGATTCTGCGCAAACCTCACGGTGATCCCCACCCTGGCCGGAGGCGCTGATGACCTGATCTTCAGCGATTCCCTGAACCATGCATCCATCATCGACGCGTGCAGGCTGTCGAAGGCGAAGGTGGTCCGGTACGAGCATTCCGACATGGCCGACCTGAAGAAAAAACTTGAGGAAAACAGTGACGTGAAGGGAAAGAAGCTCCTCATCACCGACGGCGTGTTCTCCATGGACGGTGACGTGGCGAAGCTGCCCGAGATCGTGGAGCTCTGTGAGGCACACGGCGTGATCGTGGCTGTGGACGACGCCCACGGCGAAGGCGTCCTCGGCCGGGGCGGCCGGGGCATCGTGGATCATTTCAACCTCCACGGCCGGGTGGACGTGGAAATAGGCACCATGTCCAAGGCCTTCGGCGTCATGGGCGGCATGGCAGCCGGAAGCGCCGTGCTCGTGGACTACCTGCGCCAGAAAGCCCGGCCGAACCTGTTCAGCAGTGCCCTCACCATTCCCGACGTGGCGGCGAACCTCGCCTCCGTGGAAATCCTCCGGGAGAGCGAGACCCTGGTGAAGAAGCTGTGGAGCAACGGAGATTTCCTGAAGAGGGAACTCGGGGCACTGGGCTTCGACACGGCGCACAGCGAAACGCCCATCACCCCGGTGATCATCGGCGAGGCGTCCGACGCGAAGGCCTTCAGCGCGAAGCTTTTCGAGCGGGGGGTCTTTGCCACCGCCATCGTCTTCCCCACGGTTCCCAGAGGAACCGCCCGCATCCGGGCAATGGTCTCGGCGGCCCATTCCGAGGACGACCTCCGGTTCGCCGTGGAACAATTCGCCGCCGTGGGCAGGGAAATGGGGGTCATATCTTGAAGAGGATCGTCGTCACGGGGGCGGGCGGCCAGATCGGCGTCGAGCTCACCCCCTTCCTGAGGAAAATCTACGGCGCGGAAAACGTGCTCGCCACTGCCAGGAGAAACATTCCCGGCCCCGTCTCCGAGGGGGGGCCCTTCGAGCTGCTCGACGTACGGGACGGAAAGGCTTTTTCTGACCTGCTGGGCTCCTTCCGGGCCGACACGGTGATCCACCTGGCCGGGGTCCTCTCCGCCAAGGGCGAGGGTGATCCTCTTTTGTCGTGGGACATCAACGTATGCGGCTCCTGCACCGCCCTGGAAGCGGCCCGGGAACGGGGGGCGGCCTTCTTCTTCCCCAGCTCCATCGCGGCCTTCGGCCCCACCACGCCGGCGAAGAACACCCCCCAGGACACCATCCAGCGCCCCACCACCATCTACGGCGTGGCCAAGGTGACCATGGAGCTGCTCTGCGACTATTACCACAAAAAATTCGGCATGGACACCCGGGGACTCCGCTTCCCCGGCCTGATCAGCTACGAGGCCCTTCCCGGCGGCGGCACCACGGACTACGCGGTACACATCTACTACGATGCCGTCAGGAAAGGCAGCTACACCAGCTTCATCGCGAAGGGAACCTACATGGACATGATGTACATGCCCGATGCCCTCGCGGCGGTGGTGAAGCTCATGGAGGCCGACCCGTCGAAGCTCGTTCACCGGAACGCCTTCAACGTATCAGCCATGAGCTTCGAGCCTGAGGAGATCGCCGCGTCCATCCGCAAAGTAATGCCCGAATTCACCATGGATTATGACGTGGATCCTCTCCGGCAGAGCATAGCCGAATCCTGGCCGGACTCGCTGGACTGCAGTGCCGCCAGGGAGGAGTGGGGATTCGCCCCGGAGTACGACCTGGACCGCATGACTGAAGACATGCTGTTGAGGCTGAAAGAAAAGAAATGATCTGCAAAAAATACCCCGGGCCCGGACCGGGGTATTTTTTAATCTGAACCGTTTTGCCAAACAAAAAACCCCCGCTTGTGAACCGCTCCACCGGAGCCCGGTAAAACCGGCACGGGAGGCAGTTCATTTCCGGGGGCTTTTTACGCTCTCTCAGAGCGAATGTTTGCTGAACTGTTCGCGGATGCCCTTCACCGCCGCCGCGAGGGCGTCGGGGTCGAGGACCATTTCCATCATGCTGATCTGCGCTTCCCATTCTGCGGGATCGCACTCTTCGCGAATATCCTGTTCGAAAATGTGGTACACGGGGAGTCCCAACGAGACTCCCGCGAGAGGGCCTGCAAAGGTCGGATCGCCGTTGGTTACGGTCTCCGCGTAGATCTCCGCGCCTTCGGCGTCGGAGGAACCGAGGATGACCACAACGTTTTCCGCTCCGAATTTCTCAGCGGCATCCTTGATGCGCTGCTGATTCTGCAGGTCCATCGCTCCGGCGGCGGTTCAGACGAAGCACTCCGTCACGGAGAATTCGATGGAAGCGCCGCTCCCCTTCAGGCATGCCTCCATGGCAGGTCCGGGAACGCCGTCCCGCTCACCGAGGAGTAGCAGTTTCTTTCCTGTCAGTTTGCCCATTTTTCCACCTCCTTTCCGGAATAAGATTACCTCCAAAAAGACGTCCCGTCCAGCGGGGCGGTTCCTTCTTCGTAGACCTCCCGAAGGAGCGAAAGAGGTATGTCGTCCCTGAGGCGGCATGGTTTCCCCTCTTCGGGAATCACCAGCCGGGGGGAACCGCCGGAAAATTTCTTGTCCATGATCAGGTACGGGGCTATTTCGTCCCAGGGGAGATCGGGCATCAGGGGAAGGCCGAAAGAACGGAGCAGTCTCCCGATTCTTCGGGCGGTGCTCTCCTGCAGCTCTCCGAGTCGGGATGCCGCCCTTGCGGCGATCATCAGCCCCGCAGCCACGGCGTCGCCGTGCTTCCAGCGGCTGAACCCCGAGGCCGCTTCGAGGGCGTGCCCCACTGTATGGCCGAGGTTCAGCCGGGCCCGGGCGCCTGACTGCTCCTGTTCGTCTTCCGAGACCACCGCAAGCTTTATCCTTGAGCATTCCGAAACAAGCCGGAGAAGAACCCCGCAGTCGCGCCTCAGGATGGGGCCTGCGCTCTCCTCGAGCCGGGAAAGGAAGCTCCAGTCCTCACCCACCCCGTATTTCACCGCTTCGGCGAGCCCCTGCCGGAAGTCTTCCTCCTTCTGGGAGCGGAGGCACTCTACGTCCGAGAGGACCCATTCGGCGGGATGGAAGGCCCCAACGAGATTTTTCCCCTCCGGGAGATTCGCGCCGGTCTTCCCGCCGATCGCGCTGTCCACTTGGGCGAGGAGGGTGGTGGGACACTGGATGAGCCGGATGCCCCGCATCCAGGTTGCGGCCGCGAAGCCGGCCGCGTCGCCCACGACGCCTCCTCCAAGGGCGAGAATCGTGTCCGTACGCTCCATTCCGCACCCGGCGAGAGATGCGTAGATACCGCCGATACTGGAAAGACTTTTCCCTTTCTCCCCCCGGGGGATGAGGTGCATGCTCTTTCGGTTTCCGGGATAGTCCCCGAAAAGGGGCCCGGTGATTTCATCGGCCACCACGAAGGGGCATTCATCCCGCCCGGTCAGGGAGTTCAGCCGGGGGAGGAGTCCCCTGCCGACGACGACCCTTGTGGGAAAAGAGCCGCACCGGAGTCGGATGTCTCCAGGCTCCGTGGTTTCCGCCCGGCCGGTTATCTGGCGAGCATTCTTTCCCACGGAGTTCCCTCCCCCCGGACCGCTTCCATGATTCTTTTCGCCGCCGTCATGAGCCGGGAGAATTCTTCCGGGTCGAGGGACTGGGGACCGTCGCAGAGGGCGGTCCCGGGGTCGCAGTGAACTTCTACGAGCAGGCCGTCGGCGCCTGCTGCGATAGCGGCGAGGCTCATGGGGAGCACCAGGTCTCTCCTGCCCGTAGCGTGGCTCGGGTCCGCCACAACGGGGAGGTGGGTCAGGGACTTGAGCAGGGGGATGACCCCCAGATCCAGGGTGTTCCGGGTGTTCCGGTCGAAGCTCCGGATGCCCCGCTCACACAATATGACCCGGTCGTTGCCTCCCGCAAGGATGTATTCCGCGGCCTGGAGCCATTCCTCTACCGTGGCGGCCATACCTCGCTTCAGAAGCACGGGCCTGTCCAGTCGGCCGAGCACCCTGAGGAGGCTGAAATTCTGCATGTTTCTCGCCCCCACCTGGAGGATGTCCACGTGGGGGGCCACCCATTCCGCCTCCTCGGGGGACATCACTTCGGTGATCACCGGGAGCCCCGAGGCTTTCCCGGCTTCCTTCAGAAGGGCGATCCCCTCGCTTCCGAGCCCCTGGAAAGCGTAGGGGTGAGACCGGGGCTTGAAGGCACCCCCGCGGAGCACCCCGGCTCCCGCCTTCCGGACGGCCAGGGCCGTTTCCAGAAGCTGGTCCCTGCTTTCGACGGCGCAGGGACCGGCCATGACAATGGGGTCACCTTCTCCGAGAACCACGCCGGGGGCAATCTTCACCGGCGTGGACCCGGGATGCACCGCACGGCTGGCGAGGGGGTAGCAGCAGGGAACGGCATTCACTTTTCGGACTCCGGGAAGGGCGCTGATGCATGATGTGTCCGTTCCGTCGGACGCAACGATATAAGATGTTTCTCTCCCGGACACGACCCGGCAGCTCTTTCCGCCCCGTTCCACGGATTCGCGCACCCGCTCCAGATCAATTCCCGTACTGTTCTGCGCCATTTCGACCACTATCATGATTCTTCCTGCCCCCTTTCAGTATGCGTTCCCGTAAAAAAACGCCGGAACCGGGGTGTAGAAACCCGGTTCCGGCGATTGTTCCTTTTCTTTGTTCCGGTGCTTCCCTAGACTTGCGCTGCTCCAGGGGATGGCGGATACGAAGAGGCCGAAGACGGATCTCTACGGAAAGCCGGGCCGGTGGCGCAATAAAGCCACAGGCCGCCGGTAAACGCGAACCCGAAAAATCCGCCGTCGAAATGGCTGTTCGTGAAAACCGTCAGCTTGGTCATGGGCCGTCTCCTTTTTTTGCAATGTTCCGCAGGATGATGTTGATGGATCATTTTAGCCTTCCGGGAGTATTTGTCAAGGGGAAATGTCGTTCCTAAATCCGCACCCCAGCGGGGAGTGTCACCGGAACTCGCTTGGGCGGAGGGGTGCGGATTGTCGTCCGTGACAACTGCCCAGGCGAGTCCAGCGGCTCCCTGCGTTCGCCGGCTGCCTGCCTGTGAAACCGACATCCATGCCGGTTTCTCTCCCCCTCAGGCGCCCTTCCCCAGGGGATCCATCCGCAAAGAGCGCGGAGCGAGATCGCTTCGCCCCCGGGGAGGGCGAATTCACCACCGGTCTGCTCTGTCTTTCCGGGATCAGCAAAGAATTCCCGCCCAGAGGATCCCTTCGGGCAGGAGCAGCGGGAGCAGGCCGTCCGGTTTTTTCCGGAGGCGGGGATCGTCGCCGGACACCTCTTCCTGAGGCAGAAGGTCGAGCTCGATGCCCCTGTCGGAGCAGTTGACGGTGAAGAGGCCGTTGCTCACGTTGAGAAACTCTTCCACGGCTGCCCGGGCCATTTCGTCGTACGAGCCGGACGCAAGGTCGGAGAATCTCCGGGCCAGGTCGGCCAGGACGGGTTCCTCGGCGGAGATGAAGACGGCAAGCTCCCGGTCACCCTTCATGGGCTGCAGAAAGGTGATGAGTTTCCCGTTCCCTTTCTCGGCCAGGGGATCGAGAGCTGCGGCTGGGTCCACGAAGCGGATGACGTTCCTGACGAAGAGTTCCGCCCAGGTCCTGACGAGGGGGGTTTTCCCGCCGGGCTGTCCGGCGAGGATCGAGGCCACGGCCCTGTCGGTGTCGCCGCCTGTCATGGCTTCGTACCCTTCGGGAGAAAGGCCCGATTTTTCCCTGTACATTTCGAGGGCCCTGACCAGTCCCTCATGGGAGAGAATCCGGTCCTCCACGAGAATCTGCCCCAGGAGGACGTGCTCGTTCTTCTGGGCGGAAAGAAGTTCTTCCAGCTGCTCAGCCGTGAGGTAGCCCTTCTTTATGGCGATCTGGCCGAACCGCTTGTCTTCCGTCTTCTGGATCCTGTTGACTTCCCTCACCTGGGCCGGGGTCATATAGCCCCGTGCCAGGGCGAGAATTCCCACCAGGGGGCGGGCATCGCTCAGCCTGGCGAGCGCCCGGGAAAGAGTCTGCGGAGTGACGATGCCCTCCTGAAGAAGGAATTGGCCGAAATGCCGGGAAAACATCAGTCCAATTCTCCTTTCAGAATTCTCCGGAGGATGGTGTGGATAATGTCCTTCTCGAAGGGTTTCTGGATGAAATCGAAGGCTCCCGCGTCGATGGCGGTCATGAGGTTTTTCTTCGTGCCTGTCGTCGACGCCATGACGACCCGGGCCGAAGGATCCTCCTCCCTGATTTCCACCAGGGCGTCGAGGCCTGATTTTTCAGGCATGACGATATCCATGAACACGAGATCGGGGTGGCGCTCCCGGTAAATGTCCACGGCCTCACTGCCGTTCCTGGCCTCGAATATGTTTCTTACGCCCCACTCTTCAAGAATGAACCTGAGCGTTTTCCGGATCATCGCGGAGTCGTCGCAGATAAGCACGGAATATGTTTTTTCGTTCAAAGGAAAGCCTCCCAGATGGAATTCTCCCGGGGGAGAGGGTATTGTCTGAATTATATCATGACCATTCCCGTTGAAATGATGGTTTTCGGGGGAATTTTCGGCCATTCCTCTCGCATAAAGGGCTGGAAAGATTGGACATCTTCCGGAGAGATGCAATAGAATAGGCCCAAATGGCGTGCACCGGAAGGGGAAAAGAGAGAATGGAGCAGGTTCACAGGCATATTGATGAGCGCTTTGAAAGCCACCTGTCGGCAGGATGAAAAAGCCGCCGGTACACATCTTTCTGGACCCGGAAAAGTGCAGGGGATGCGGCCTGTGCATGGATATCTGCAAGAGGGGTGTGATAGCCTTCCGGGAGGAGGCGAACGCCTGCGGGTGCAGGCCCGTAATCGTTGTTCATCCAGAGAAGTGCGTTCTCTGCGGGTTCTGTATCGCCGTGTGCCCCATGCATGCCATACAACTGAAAAAATGATGAAATCGCAGGATCCGTCCGCGCTTCCCGCAGGGAAGGAATCATGGAAAAACAGTCCCTGAAAGGAAACGAGGCTGTCTCGGAAGCGGCAATGCCGAGGGGATGCCGGTTCTTCTCAGGGTATCCCATAACGTCCCGGAACGAGATTCCGGAGTACGTGTCCCACGAGGACATGCCCGCCGTCGGCGTCTTCTTCCTGCCGAGGGGAGGAACGACGAATTGCTCGGCCGCCGTTTCCGTTGGCGAGATCGGCGATCCGTGTGTCGCGGTACGTGGACGTTCTCCTCGCCATGAACCAGCCTCCCCTGGAGGAGTTCCTCGGCTCCGGCCGGGGGAATCATCCTGCTCAACGGCTCCCTTTGCCGGTGGAAGGGGAAGCGGCCCTTCGGGACCGTTTTTTTCCAGGGGAAGGGGGAGTCCTGACCCGGTTCAGGGGCCGGAGAACTCCTCCAGGGAGTGGGCCGCCTCCAGTTCGAGGAGCCACGTTTTCAGTTCAAGTCCGCCGCCGTAGCCCACGAGCTTTCCGTTCGCCCCTATGATCCTGTGGCAGGGAATGAAGATGGCGATGGGGTTCCTCGCATTGGCCATGCCCACAGCCCTGACCGCCTTCGGGTTTCCCGAGGCGATGGCGAGATCCTTGTAGCTTGCCGTCTTTCCGTAGGGGACCTCCACGAGTTTTTCCCACACCGTTTTCATGAAAGTGGTTCCCTCGGCCTTCAGGGGAAGGTCGAACTTCTTCAGCTTTCCGGCGAGGTAGAGTTCAAGCTGCCGGAAGGCCTCCTTCACTATAGGCGGCTCCTTTTTTTCGAAACCGCCACGTTCCGCCGTGTTTTTCGGCAGGCGGAGGTGGGTGATGAATTCCCCGTCGCTTCCTATGGCCATAGGGCCGACGATCGTTTCCCGCACGTACAGCATGGTTTCTCTCCTCCCATCGTGTTCCAACCCTCTTTATTGTGGCTCAAAGGGCGGAAAAAATCATCCCCGGAGTTTCTTCTTCTCGCTTCGCGTTTTTGTTCCCATTGTGCAGGAAACGGTCTGGACAGGGGGGCGTCCCTGGTGTACAAAAGAACGAAAGGACCGAATAGAATCCGAACGATTACAGGAGAAATCTCAAGGAGAACCAATGAACCCTCTATTTGACCTGCACACCCACACCATTGCGAGCGGGCACGCTTACAGCTCACTGAAGGAGAATATCGAGGCGGCCGTGGAACGGGGGCTCACCGCCCTCGGCATTTCCGATCACGCCCCAGCCATGCCCGGCACGTGCCATTCCTTCTATTTCGGGAACTACAAGGTGATCCGGGAGTCCCTCCTGGGGATCAGGATCGTGAAGGGCATCGAGGCGAACATAATTGACTACGGCGGCTCCCTCGACGCAGGGGAGGATATCCTGGGGAAGCTGGAATATGCCGTCGCGAGCCTCCACCCGCCCTGTATCCCCTTCGGGACCACGGAACAGAATACCAGGGCCCTGGTCGGCGCCATGGCAAACCCTTATGTGAAGATCATCGGCCATCCGGACGATGACCGCTACCCTCTTGACTACGAAGAGCTGGTTTTGGCGGCAAAGCGGGAGAGTGTGGTCCTCGAGGTCAACAATTCCAGTTTCTGCCCGGGCTCGGGGCGGCAAAACGGCGTGAAGAACGCCCGGACCATGCTGGAATTCTGCCGCCGTCATGACGTGCCCGTGGTGCTGGGAAGCGATGCCCACATCTGGTACGACGTGGGGGAGATGAACAACTGCATGGATCTTCTCAGGGAGATGGATTTCCCCCCGGAGCTGGTGCTTAACTTTACCCCGAAGGGGCTGGACTTCATTCTGAACAGGAACGGTGACGGCGCCGCCCTTCCCGTTTCCGGAGGAGCGTCCGCCGGAGAGGCATGATCCCGGCGGGAAAAGAAGGGTTACTACCTTTCCTTGAGCTTCCGGAGGACGGCGCAGATCTTCCGGGCGGATGGAGTTTACCCGCAAAACGGGAAAAGAGCTTCAACCGCCTGAAAAGGAGGGAAAACCGTGGAACGGGGAAACGAAAAGGGTTTATTCCCCCGTTTGAGCGTCTTTCCGCTTCCGTTGGGGGACGGAACCTGCGGATTTAGAAATGCAGAGTTTTATTGTCATTGTCGCGTACCTGTTCATCCTTCTCGGTGTCACGCTCTACAGCGTGAGGTCGCAGAGTGTGAAGAACGTCGAGGGTTTCTTCCTCGCCAATCGCGGCGTCAGCTCCGTGCTTCTCCCCCTGGCGATGATCGTCCCCATGCAGAGTACCTTCGCCGGGAATGACGGTCATGATGCCGATGGCGCCATACTTTTCCACACCGATCAGCGAACACAGCACGTGGCCGGGGTTGCAGATCGTGTGCGCCGGCGTCACCTGCTTTCCCGATATGTACTCATGAATCACCCTCGCCTTGGTCCCGTCCCTCTTGGAGTCGTCTCCTTCAATCTTTCAAGTAAGTTCTGAAAAAAGCGATAAATCATCCATCTTGTTATCGATATAGCGAAATTTTTCATTGGGGGGAGATTTCGCACCCCAGAAGGGCGCCTATCGATGTGGAGATGCGGTGTTGCATCTCCCACCCCGCGTACGAAAGGCCACGGGACGTGACGTACAGAAAGTCCATATCCCATTGCATTGTTTCGAGCCCCGGTATGTAGGCCGGCCCGACGGATCCTTTCCGTAGTTTTTTCCTCACGCCGCTTTCCGAGACGATGCCCGCGCCCAACCCCTCTTCGACGAATTTCACGATAAGGTCAATGGAGTCCGCCTCCACTTTTTTCAACGGCTTGATCCGGTTGTTCATAAGCACCCTGTCAACGAAGTAGGAAAGCGGATGCGGCGCAACGTATCCTATCACGGTGATCGTCTCCAGATCTTTGGGTTCGACGAATTTCCCCTCCAGACGATGCCCCTTGGGAACGATGAAGACGAGCTTTTCGTGGCAGAGCGCCCTGACCGTCAGCTCCGGGTCGTTGGAGCAGGCGAAGTTCTTTCCCGCGATTGCGAACTCCACCTCTCCGGACTTGAGTTTCGCGATCACGTCGATGGTCATCCCGGTGAATACCGAAACGTTGATGTTGGGAAAGTCCTTGTGAAACTCCTTGAGCGTCTCGGGCAGGATCGCATGCGCGATATGGTTGGTGACGCCGATGGACAGGGCGCCGCACTCAAGCAGTTCGAGGGCCCGCAAACGGTTCGGGAGCGAGTCGGCGAGAAGCAGCATTTCCTTCCCGAGCATATAGAGGGCCCTGCCCTCGGGAGTAAGACAGATACCGTTGCGGTTCCGGTGCAGGAGGCGCACCTTGTACTCCTCTTCCAGAGCGGAGACATGGTAGCTCACGGAAGGCTGCGAGAGATACAGGGCCTCGCCTGCAGTCCGAAACGAACCCTTCTCAACGACGCAGCAAAACACTTTCATTCGATCAAGATTCATTGCGAATCCCCTTTCAGCTATATTCGGAAGTCAACTTTCTCAGGATGTTGAAAACCCTAAATCGGTGTGATGACAAGGAAAAAGCAGATAAAACGCCCATCCTGTTCTTCAGGAAGCCGGGTGTTTTTCGTATGAGCATTACGCGTACATCAGCTCCGAAAAAGCTTCCCTCAACTCCATCCCGGCGCGGATTGCCGACTTCAGCATTTCCGGAAGAGCGATCGGTCAAGGACGTGTCGAAGAAGGTCTTCCAGAGGAAGACGAGGACGAAGAGAAAATGCAGGACCCTGGCGTGCGGAATTCCCTTTCCCGCCCCGGCTGAGCAGTTGAAGAGGCAGGAGATGCCGAAGGTGCGAAAAAACGCCGCGGCGGAAAAAAGAGTATCGTCGTCTGAATCGGCATGATGTGAAAAGGAAGTCACGGGAAGGCCTCCTTTTTGTAGTTTTGTTATTTCACGACAACTATTTTACAAAACAGGGGCCTTCCTGTCATTTTATTCAGTCATTCCTAAATCCGCACCTCAGCGGGGAGTGTCACCGGGGAACGCTTGGGCGGGGGGTGCAGATTGTCATCCTTGACAACTGCACCTGAAACCGACATCCGTGTCGGTTTCTCGGCCCGGGCGCCCTCCCCAGGGGATAATCTCTTCGCCCCTGGCGGGGCGAATTCACCTTATGCCCGGCGACATTCCCTCTGCCTGAAAAACCTGCGGATTTAGGTCATTCCAACGGTTTTTTCGGAGGCCAAGGCACTGCGGAAGTTGAGATGCACCGCAAAAGTCATAGGCGGATCAGGAAGGTGCAAGATCCTCCCGCAGAATTTCCAGTCCACTGCGGAGCCGCCGGTAGGTGCGCAGGGGCGATCCGGGGCGTCAGTCGAGCCGGAAAAGACTGCTGAACGAGTCAAGTGAAGCTGGGGGCCGCAGCGCAAGCGAACCGGCGGTGATCTCGAAAACGCGGTTGTCGTCGGTGATCCTGCCTAACAAGGAGAAGCCTGACTCCGATGACCGAAGCAACGGAAAGAAACAGGCATCGCCTCGGCTGTGGTGATTAGGGGCGGCACGCATCGAAGGACGTATATGGAACACGGGAGGCCTCCCTGGTCCGGGATTGCGCCCCGTGGGAAGGAAAAATATAAGGCGGAGGCCGAGATTTACAATGCCCAACCGAAGAGGAGGGTATCACCGGACTCGGACTGAAGATCAACGAGGAAAAGGTGGACATCGGACGATCCGGGTGTTCTTTGCCCCTAAGAGGAAGGGCGGACACTCCGGAAGTGCTTGAGCTGAACGATGTGGGCCTTCTCACTCTACTTTAAGAATAAATCGATATATAGAATCAATTTATTGGCTTAATTGTTTTTTAGTGTGTTGCAATTCAGAGAATCTATGAATAAACTCGACAATGTTTCGTTCGAATGCGCTCCGGATTTTCCTCCCCCGCTTGTCCGTGTGCGGTTCCCCGTACTGGGAGTTTTCCGCGATCGCCTGCGGAACCCCCAAACCAGCCAGTGGTTCTCCGGCGGACGAGCCGGCAGTTCGGAAGAAAGCTTTTGCCGCGTCTATTGTACATCACGGAGTTGAAAAATACGGATTTTTCCCGGAATTTGGTTACGGAGACTCTTTGATTGTATCTCCGGCAACTGTGTGCAAAGGAGGGTTTTTGATGGATGTCGGTATGCTGAAAGACTGGTTTGCCCGAATGTACCCCGTCGGAGCGGCGAAACGGGGCGTCACCCGCTTGGGATACTCCGATGAAGAGGACGAAATGCATGCTCTGCTGCGGAGTTTCGCTGAGGAGCTTGGTTTGATCGCCACGGAAGACTCCTTTGGGAATACCTTTATCTCTTTTCCGGGCGCGAAGGCGGGAGGCAGGGTGCTGATCGGCTCCCATCTCGACTCCGTCCCCGAAGGAGGACGCTATGACGGAGTTGCGGGCGTGCTCGCGGGACTCCTGACGATGGCGGAGTTCGGTGCGGAGAAACGTTCCATCCCGCTGGAGACGGTCGCATTCCGCTGCGAGGAGTCCTCCGCTTTCGGCTTGGCGACGGTGGGAAGTGCGCTTTTTGTTGGGATGATCGACCCGGAGACGCTGCACATCGCGAAAAACGCTGACGGAAAAAGTCTCTACGACGCGATGAAGGAGAAGGGGTATACGCCGGATAATGTTTCTGCTCCCTCGGATATTCTGGCGTATCTTGAGCTGCATATCGAACAGGGACGCGTCCTGGAGGCTGCGGGGAAGAAGCTGGGTATCGTCAGCGCAATCGCCGCCCCCGTTCGTTTCCGTGTGTTCTTTGAGGGACGGCAGGATCACTCGGGGGCCACACCGATGGGAATGCGGAAGGATTCGCTGTGCGCGGCGGGCGAGGCGCTACTCGCCGTCGAACGCTGCGGCGAGGCGGAAAGCGAATTTGCGACGGTGGCGACCGTCGGAATTATTCGAAACGAGCCCAACGCGTTGAACGTCATCCCCGGATGTACGTCCCTTGGGGTCGATGTGCGCGGTATCGACGCGGAGAGCGTGCGGCGCGCTGTTGACGCTATACGGAAGGAAGTCGCGGAGATCGGGAGGAGGCGGGGGGTCCGCTTCCGTTTCGAGGAGATCTCTTCGTCCATGCCGGTGATGATGGATCCGTCCATTGTGCACGGGCTGTGCTCCTCGGCGGAAAGGCTGGGCGCGGATTTCATGACGATGCCCAGCGGGGCCGGGCACGATGCGATGAAGATAGCGCCGTACGCGCCTTCCGGGATGGTCTTCATCCCTTGCCGCGACGGTGTGAGTCATAGTCCGGAAGAGCACGCCGAGATAGACGACGTGTTTCTGGGCGCGCGTCTTTTGCACGAGTTTTTGAGTACGAACTGGAAGGAGAATGACCGATGCTTTTCATTTCCGACGGCTATGTAGTGGACCCGGCGAGCGGTTTGAACGGACGGAGCAACATCCTCACACGGGACGGCAGGGTGGCGGAGATCGGGCCGGATGTGCGCTGCCCCGACGGAGCGCGGAAGGTAGACGCGAGCGGGTTGACCGTCGCCCCAGGCTTCGTCGATATTCACTGTCACTTCCGCGATCCCGGCTTCACGTACAAGGAGGATATCCATTCCGGGGCGCTCTGCGCGGCGGCGGGCGGTTTCACCACCGTGGTCTGCATGGCGAACACTTCGCCCGCGATGGACTCCCCCGAGCTGGTGCGGGAGTTCATGCACAAGGCGGCGGCGGAGAAGATCGAAGTGCTCACAGTCGGGGCGATTACCCGCGGACTCGGCGGGAAGGATCTGGTCGACATGAAGGCACTGCTCGACGCTGGAGCGGTCGGATTCTCCGACGACGGAAAGCCGTTGATGGATGCCGGTCTGGTGTTGCGGGCCATGCGGGCTGCAAGGGAAGCAATGGTCCCGCTCAGTTTTCACGAGGAGGACCCGTCGCTCATCACGGCAAACGGAGTGAACGCCACGTCGCCGCATATCGCGGAGGACGTGCTGGTGGCCAGGGACATCGAATTGGCGCTGGCAACGGGGGCGAAGGTGAATATTCAGCATCTGAGTTCCGCCGCCTCGGTGGAGCTTCTCCGGCAGGGCAAGCGCCGCGGGGCGAGCGTGTTCGCGGAGGTCACACCGCATCATTTCAGCCTGACGGAGGATGCGCTGCGGCAGTTCGGCCCCAATGCGAAGATGAACCCTCCTCTCCGGACGGAAGAGGACAGGCAGGCGTTGATCGAGGGGCTGGCCGACGGAACGATCGATTGTATCGCCACCGACCACGCGCCCCACGCCGCGCACGAGAAGGACGTCCCGCTCGAAAAAGCGATGAGCGGGATCATCGGCCTTGAGACTGCGTTCGCTCTTGCCGTGACCAATCTCGTCGCTCCGGGGCGTCTCTCCCTTCCCGAGCTTGTCCGGAAAATGTCGCTCAACCCGGCCCGCCTGTACGGTTTCGACAGGGGGACTCTCGCACCGGGGAAACGGGCGGATATCGTCGTCTTCGACACGGACGAAGAGTGGACCGTGAGCGGCACGCTGTCGAAGTCGCGCAACTCGCCGTTTATAGGAAGCAGGCTCAAGGGAAAGGTGAAGTATACCGTTTCAGGAGGGGAGATCGTCTATGAGGGTTGAAAGGACGAAGCTCCTGTACAACTACGAGGTGAAACCCGGCTACATGCTGATGGCCTTTCGGGCGGATTCCCTCCGGGATGCCCGTCCGGGTCAGTTCCTGAGCGTTTCCGCTCCGGATGCGCTGAAGGAGGGGATGCTGCTGCGGCGGCCGTTTACGTTCTACCGGCTGGACGGAAATCTGGTGCAGGTGATGTACAAGATTGTCGGCGAGGGGACCCATCTTTTCGCCTCGCTCGAGGCCGGAGCGGGGATCGACGTTCTGGGGCCGAAAGGAAACGCCTTCTCGGTCTCTGAAAAGACGCGTGCGCTGCTGCTTGCCCGGGGGGTCGGACTGGCGTCGCTGGTCTTTCTGGGCGAAACGCTTGCAAAAAAGGGGCGAGAGGTCGTCACCGTAGGAAGCTTCAAGGACAAGAACGCCGATCTGGTCGACGGAGGTGTCGAAGGGTTTTCGAAGAGGCTCTATAAGCTCTTCGATGGCGACGGGAGCAGCGCTCCCGAAAACGTCGAGCGGATTCTTGCCCAAGAAAAGCCGGACGTGGTCTACACATGCGGCTCGAAGCGGTTGATCCGCATGCTCCAGAAGATGGACGTCGAGGCATTTGCAACGCTGGAGGAGCGGATGGGGTGCGGCCTGGGGGCCTGCTACGGGTGTGGGGTGAACACCGTCGAGGGGTACAAGCGTGTCTGTCACGACGGGCCATGTTTCAATGTGAAGGAGGTGATTGTGTGAACAGTGCCGTGGATATGTCGGTGAAAATAGGTTCTCTCGTACTGCGGAATCCGGTCATGAATGGTTCGGGGACGTTCGGTACCGCCCCGTACGGAGAGCATGTCGATTTCTCCAGGATCGGCGCGGTTGTCGCGAAGAGCGTGACGCAAAACCCCAGGCAGGGCAATCCGCCGCCGCGTATCACGGAGGTTCGTTCGGGCGTCATCAACGCAGTCGGTATCCAGAACGCGGGCGTGCGGGAGTTCATCGAGCGGAAACTCCCCGAGATGAGGAATTTTGACGTGCCGTTGATCGTGAGCATCTCAAATACCATGCTCGACGATTTCGGGAGGTCTGTCGCGCTTCTGGAGCGGGCGGAAGGCATTGCTGCTTACGAGATCAACGTCTCCTGTCCGAATCTCGAATGCGGCGGGCGGGCGTTCGGTATGTCCCCCGACGATACACGGAAGGTCACGGAGAGCGTCCGGCGCGAGGTTCGTTCGGCGCGTCCCGTGATCGTCAAACTGACCCCCAACGTCACCGATATCGTGGAAATCGCGAAAGCAGCTGCCGACGGAGGAGCCGACGCATTGACCGTCGCCAATACGTATATCGGCATGGTTGTTGATCTGCGGACGCGCAGACCCGTCCTCGGAAACACGTACGGGGGCGTTTCCGGCCCGGCGATCAAGCCGCTCACGATGCGCCATGTCTTCAACGTGTCGCGGGCCGTGTCGCTGCCTGTGCTCGCCTCGGGCGGCATCTGCACGGCGAAGGACGCGCTCGAATACCTGATGGCCGGGGCGACCGCCGTTCAGGTGGGGTCAGCGAACTTCTCCGATCCGGCCATCATGGAACGTATCGTCGACGGGATCGCCTCGTATCTGCACACGCAGGAAATCGCCTCCGTCTCGGAGTTCATCGGAAGTATCATCGCGTAGGCGTTCAGTCGGAAACCCCGGCAGTCGCCGGGGAGAGTCGCATAAGGAGGTAACGATATGAGCAACAAGAAGGTATTCTGGATCTTTCTGGTGCTTCTCTGCGCCGCCGCACTGCCGTTTCCCTTCACTGCCCGGCCGGAACCGTATCTCTTCGGCTGGCTTCCGTTCCCGCTTTTTTACTGGTGGATTCTTGTTGTCGTCAACTTTGTCTTTTTGTCCCGGGTGACCAAAAGCTGGCTTGCCGAGCAGCGGAAAAAAGAGGAGGGAAAGTAAATGAGCATAGGAATGCAGAGTTTTATTGTCATTGTCGCGTACCTGTTCATCCTTCTCGGTGTGACGCTCTACAGCGTGAGGTCGCAGAGTGTAAAGAACGTCGAGGGTTTCTTCCTCGCCAACCGAGGCGTCAGCTCCGTGCTTCTCCCCCTGACGATGATCGCCGCCATGCAGAGCACCTTCGCCTTCCTGGGCGCCCCCGGCATGTACTATCTGCACGGCGTCGGATTTATCGTGCTCGTACTCTCCCAGGGGTGGTGCGCCCTGATGGTGATCTACTTCGGTTCGAAAATCAACGGGCTCGGCAGGAAGTACGGCTATATGACCATAGGAGACTACTTTGAAGACAGGTTCGACAGCCGCTTCCTGAAAGTCTGGTCCGCAGCGATCTCGGCCCTGATGACTGTTGTCTTCCTCGCCATGCAGTATGTGGGAAGCGCCCGCGCCATAGATGTGATCACGCGCGGCGAGGTGCCCTATATCGCTGGACTTGCTATCATCGCCTTTTTCTCGCTTCTCTATGTCGTTATCGGAGGCGCCAAAAGCGTGGTGCTGACCGACGCCATCCAAGCGGTAATTCTAATTGTCGGCATCGTCATTGCCGCATGGATCGCCGTCGGGCCGTCGGGCGGCATTGTCAAGCTGTTCACCGCAGTTGCCGAAAAATCGCCGGAACTGCTCTCCCGGCCCGGACCCAAGGGGCTCTACAACGACAAGAACTGGATGATGCAGTTTATCGTGCTGCCTTTCGGCATCTGGCTTTGCCCCCACGTCTGGATGCGCTCGCTGATGGCGAAGGACGCAAAGGCGATCGCGAACTCCGCGATGAGCATCCCCCTGTCGCAGATCGTGATTTACGCCACCGCCACGCTCTTCATCGGCCTCTCCGGCCATGTGTTGCTCACCGGGCAGGTCGTTCCCGACACGGTGCTTCCCATGCTGATGAACAAGTACACCAACTGGTTCGTCGCGTCAGTCATCATCGCGGCGTCGCTGGCTGCGGGCCTTTCAACGATCAACTCCATGATCCTGGTCAGCTCGCAGCTCTTCTCGCAGGACATCTACAAGCTCTTCAAGGGAAAGATGGAGGAAGGGCAGAACCTCAGAATATCCCGTATCCTGACCGTGTTCATCGTCCTTCTGGGGGTCGGCATCGCGCTGCGGCCGCCGCAGGCCCTCGTCAGCGTCGTCATCGACGTGGCCTACACCGGGCTGGCGCAGCTTGCACCCGCTTTTATCCTCGGGCTCTACTGGCGCAAGTGCAACCGTGCCGGGGTGACCGCCGGCATGACGGTCGGCATCCTGATTCTCTTCTACACCAGGGTGATGAAGATCGCGCCGATGGGGTATCCTGGATTTCTCTGGGCCTTCTTCGCAAACCTGCTGCTCGTCGTCCTGATCTCCATGATGACGAAGGGCGAAGAAGAAGAACGTCTGAACCGCTTCTTCGCGAAGGCGTAGACAGGACTGAACAAACGAAGGGCGGAGGGAGCGTTTGCTCCCTCCGCCCTTCGTTTGTTCAGTCCGGGAGGCGCAGGATGTTATCCTAAATCCGCACCCCAGCGGGGAGTGTCACCGGGGAACGCTTGGACGGGGGGTGCAGATTGTCGTCCTTGACAACTGCACCCCCCGGGCGCTGTCCCCCAGGGGATAATCTCTTCGCCCCTGGCGGGGCGAATTCACCTTATGCCCGGCGACATTCCCTCTGCCTGAAAAATTTGCGGATTTAGGGTTATCTGTTTCGCGTCTCCGGGCGTTTCTCCAGGAAGTCGTGTTTCTCTTCTGAAAGCAATGAGATTGATTATTCATGGCTCCCGAACAGACGGGCGCTGTGGCGGAGGCCGAAAATTACCATGTCCGACCGAAGAGACTATCGCGGACTCGGACTGAAGATCAACGAGGAAAAGGCGGCACGCCGGAAACGCCTGACCTGGACGATGGGCGCCTTTCCTCTGCTCTCCTATGGAATTATTCCAGCAAGACACTTTTCCGGCGGCGTTCTAACGGTTCGCAGCCGGGAACCGCACTTCCACCGCATGTTCGCGCCGGTCGTTCACGAGCGGCACGATACCGCCGCTCCGCTCGGCGCCATCTACAGTGACCTGCAGTGCCGCGTTTTCATGGTGAGTCGTACCAAAGGGGGAAGAGAGGGCCCCCTCGCGAACGGCGGTGTTTTGCAGCATCCTGATATGATAGACCGTATCCAGATGCCGGTAGTGTATCGTGCATTCCTCCCACTCGGGAGGAAGACACGGAACGAAGCGAAGCGTATCCCCTTCGAGCACGAGTCCCAAAAGCGACTCCACGATCAAACGGTACATCCATGCCGCTGATCCCGTGTACCATGTCCATCCGCCGCGCCCCGCATGCTGCGGAGCGGCGTACACATCTGCCGCGACGACATACGGTTCCACTTTATAGATAGCTACCTCGCCGGGTGTCCGACCGTGGTTTACCGGATTGATCATCGAGAAAATATCCCACGCGCGGCGCGCATCTCCCAGACGGGCGAAGGCCATCGCGACCCAGACAGCGGCGTGGGTGTACTGGCCTCCGTTCTCCCGTACGCCGGGAACGTACCCCTTAATATAGCCTGGATTAGGCTCCGAAGTATCGAAAGGCGGGTCCAGCAGTTGAACCAGACGGTGTTCCCTGCGGACAAGGTGCCTATCCACCGCTTCCATGGCCATGAGCGAGCGGTCAGGATCCCCCGCCCCGGACAGAACCGACCAGCTCTGGGAGATCGAATCGATTCGACACTCGCTGTTTTCCGCCGATCCGAGAGGAGTGCCGTCGTCGAAGTAGGCGCGCCGATACCATTCTCCGTCCCATCCGCTTTTCTCTATATTGAGACGCAGGGCAGCAGCTTCCCGTTCGCACCGTTCGGCGGACAATGCGTCGCCATAAGTGCGGGCAAGCCCCGCGAAACGCGAAAGCACTTCGTAGAGGAAAAACCCAAGCCACACGCTCTCGCCCTTCCCCTGGGCCCCTACCTTGTCCATACCATCGTTCCAGTCGCCGGAGCCCATGAGCGGTAACCCCCGCTCACCGAACGCAAGTCCTTTCTCTATGGCCAGAATACAGTGTTTGTAGAGGCTCGCTGTCTCTTCGGAACGACCGGGCAGGTCGTAATAGGACTCTTCTTCAGCGTTGAGCGGACGGCCTTGTAGGAAACTGACGGTTTCGTCCAGCACCCCGACGTCTCCTGTCACGGCGACGTATCGGGACGTTGACAGTGGAAGCCAGAGATAGTCGTCGGAACAGCGGGTCCGTACCCCGCGCCCGGTCGGCGGATGCCACCAGTGCTGCACATCCCCTTCGGGGAACTGACGAGACGCGCACAGGAGCAGATGATCGCGAACAAGGCGGGGTTCTGCATAAACTAGCGCCATAGCATCCTGCAGTTGGTCGCGAAAACCGAAGGCCCCTCCCGACTGGTATGTCGCGTTTCGCGCCCGCATGCGGCACGCCAGAGTCTGGTACAGGAGCCAGCCGTTGAACAGAATGTCCAGGGAACGGTCGGGCGTTTCGGCGCTGATCACGCCGAGGGTGCGCGTCCAGTACTGCCGGACGGCGTCAAGAGCTTCATCGGCGGTGGTTGTTCCCTTGAAACGGGCAAC
Source organism: Aminivibrio sp. (assembly GCF_016756745.1). Classification (NCBI taxonomy): domain Bacteria; kingdom Thermotogati; phylum Synergistota; class Synergistia; order Synergistales; family Aminobacteriaceae; genus Aminivibrio; species Aminivibrio sp. Next base: position 20,197 of record NZ_JAESIH010000065.1, on the reverse strand, counting down.
CAGCCTGGTTGCCTCGTCGGCGTCTTTGCCCGCCCCGAGCCTGAAGATTATTTCGCGCTCCTGTCCGGCGGCCAGATCGAACCGGACCTGAATCGCGGCGCAGGGATCCAGAGCCGCCCCGGTCCTGCCTGAGAGACCGACGCGCTTCATGGCGGCCGGGGCGCTCACCGTGCCGTTGCGTCCAAGGAACTCGGTCCGGCTTCCGGTGACGCTCCGCAGCGGCTCGTCCACGTCGAAGAAAGCTGTTCTGCCGGGAAACTCCGTATTGTACGGATTGCGCGCGAAGAGCGCGCCGCTGCTCGGTTCGAACTTCGTGATTACGTGCATATTCGATTTTGGACGAAGATCGCCCAGCACCCACTCGATATACCCTGTGGCGGAGAGGCGGCGGGGATGCTCCGAGAGGTTGCGTACCCTGAGCACGAAGAACTTGACCGGCGCGTCCAGGGCAACGTACATCCACAGTTCGGAACGGATATCGCGCTCCGTATGCTCGAAGACGCTGTAGCCGAATCCGTGCCGGGTGACGTACGGAGTCGATCGCCGGCACGGGAACGGAGCGGGCGACCAGAAGTGTCCGCGTTCCTCGTCGCGAAGATAGAACGCCTCGCCGCCCGAAGCGCTCACAGGATTGTTCTCCCATGGAGTGATGCGGAATTCGTGGGCGTTTTCGCTCCACGTGCAGGCGGAACCGTTCTCGGTGACGACGCTTCCGAAATCCGGATTGGCCAGGACGTTTACCCATGGCGCCGGGGTCAGCAGTCCGCGGGCGGTCGTGATGACGTACTCGCGCCCGTCGGGAGTGAATCCGCCCAGTCCGTTGCAGAACGAGAGATCGCTGCGCGGGGACGGAACCGGCGGAAGGTGTTCGGGAAGAGGGGGGCGAACGGGAACAAAGAGGGGGACCGAAACGTTCGCGGAAGTTCGGCCGTCGATCTGCTCCTCCAGAGTTCCCCAGGCGTCGGAGACAATGACGCGTGCGACCGTCTGGAATAGGACGCGGTCTTCCTCCGCGATCTGCTCCGCAATCCGGACGAAGATACCGCCCGGCCTATCGGCAAAACTTACTCCGACAACCGAGGAGATAAATCCCATGATGCTGTCGTGAAGAAGCTGCCGGTACCCCCCCTGGTCCTCGTTCCAGATCACGAGATCGACGGCCAGCCCCTTGAGGCGCCAGTACGCATGAGCTTGCACAAGCTGGCGCACAAGGTCGATATTGGCCGGATCGGCTATGCGCAGAAGCACGATCGGGAGATCTCCGGATATAGCGTACCCCCAGAGTCCCGATTGGCCCCTGCGGTTTTTGACGAGGAGACTCTGTTCGGCTCGAAAGGCCGCATTGGCGTAGAGGATCGAACCCGCCAGGCGCGCATAAAGGCCGGCTTCAGCCTCCGAAACATTTAACTGACGCAGCAGCACCTGTCCGTGAGTCCACGCAAGATCGAAGACGCGGTCCGCGAGACGCCTATCCTGATATTTTCCAATCATATCCATCGATTGTTTCCGGGTTTCGCCGATACCCGAGACGATATTCACCGTGACCGACTCTTCCGGGTCGAGGGCTATCCGGCATCGGATGGCGACGATAGGATCAAGCACCGAACCCTCGCTGTTCGAGAGCGGCTCCGGACGGTTGCCGTCGCTCCGTTCCAGCGCCTGCGGATTCTCGACGCTGTTTCCATACCCGATGAACTTCATCCGGTCGGTCTCGTAGGAGGCTTCTCCAGCCGATGCCCCTCGCACCGTCATCATATGAAGCATCCAGGGGGTTTCCTCTCCGTCGACCCGCGGACGGCGGGTGCAGAGAATAGCCCGCTCTCCGCGGAGTATCTCGGTCTGTACAAAAAGATTGCTGAAAGCGGGGTGAAGGGCGTCCGCCGCAGGCGGAGCGAGAACGACCTCCGCATAGCTGGTTACCTCGACCTCGCGGCGCACGCTCGCGCGGTTGGTGATGCGGAGGCGGCGCAGCTCGATATCGTCCTCGGTCGAGACGGCGATCTCGGTATAGATGTCGTATCCGTGATTCCGGACGCGGAACTCCGCACGTTCCTCCGAGAAAATGGCCTCGTACTGCTCAGGGCGTTTCAGCGTCGGCTGATAAGTATTCGACCAGAAGTCGCCGCTTTCCGTGTCGCGGATGTAACAGAAAGCACCCCAGTTGTCCCGGGTGGGGTCCTCCCGCCAACGGGTCACCGCTAATTCCTTCCAGCGGGTGTATCCGCCGCCAGAAGCCGTTATCGCAACGTGGTACCTTCCGTTCGACAGCATCTGCACTTCCGGGCTCGGCGTATCCGGAGTACGGAAAATGCGTATGGTTGTCTCCGGGATACCCGAAACAGTCCGGGACTCGAATCGTTCGATTGCGTCAACATAGAACGACGTCGCTTTGGGAATCTGCTCCTGGAGCAGCAGGAGCGCCGCCTGAAACAGCGGATTGGACTCGAATCGCCTCTGTATTGAACGATCCAGAAGCAGGTTTGCCAGGGAGAGCAGCCCCATTCCCTGATGATGGGTCATGAAGGAGCGAACCGTCGCGCTGGTCTGGTTGCGCTGCAGACGGGACGGAGTGTAGTCGATAGCTTCGTAGAAGCCGAACCGGCTTTCAAAGCCTTCGGCGGAAAGGCGCTCGAGATTGGAACACGCCTCTTCCGGGGCCACCATGAGGGCGAGCATCGAAGCATAGGGCGCGATCACCAGATCCTCGGCAAGTCCCCGCTGTATTCCCAGGCCAGGCACGCCGAACGCCCTGTACTGATAGTTGAGGTGAACATCGAATGCATTGTACCCCGATTCCGAGATACCCCAGGGGACATTTCGCATCTTCCCGTGTTTGATCTGCCTGGCCACGACCGCTTTGTATGTTTCGTCGAGCAGCGTGTGTTCGTAGGTCGGCATCACCAGAAGCGGCATCAGGTATTCGAACATGGAACCGCTCCACGAGAGCAGCGTCGGAAGCCCTCCAGCGACGGTGAGCCGTCGTCCCAGGGCAAACCAGCTCTCCTGCGGCAGCTGTCCCTGCGAAATGGCCACAAACGTGGCGAACCGCGCCTCCGAAGCCAGAAGATCGTAGGAGCCTTCGTCCGGACGCCGTTCATCGACATTGTAGCCGATAGTCAGCAAATGGCGTGTTTGATCGTACAGGAAACCGTATTCCATCCGGGCAAGCTCGTCGCACAGACGAACGATTTCTTCGATGGCCTCCATCCTCTCGAGGGCGCGTTTTCCGGACTCCGCGAGAAGACTTTCGAGCGTATCGAGTTCGTCCCGCTCCTCCGAAGAGCAGGCGGCACGCCGCAGTTCGATGGAAGGGAGAATTTTTTCCTCCATGGCCGCCAGTTCACGCAGTGTAGGAAGAGAATCAAGATCGGAAGGGCCTTCGAGGATATTCCCGAAGGAGGAATTCATCGCCCAGGGAAGGAGAAACGTCAGCTCGTCAAGCGCATCCCGGCACTGTGATGAAAAGGCCTGGAGCCACAACACCCGATGGTTCGCGGCGTCTCTGTCGTTCTCCTCGGAGAGAGCGGCCGCAGCCGATTCCCCCAGCCTTTCCAGGGAACCCCTCAAAGCTGCGGGCGTCCGGGGCCGTGAGGAGAGCACGGATTCCATGTCCAGGCGAAGGCGGGAGAGCCAGGGAGGGGCATCGCTTCCCGAAGGCTCCTCCGCGGCCTCGGCGATGATTTCGAGGGTATCGTTCAACCCATCGAAAAAACGGGGGTCGATAATTTTTTGGTCGGGAAGCTCCAGCATTCCCCGCTGTAACGTCAACAGGTGCCCTGCGAGGTTACCGCTGTCCACCGTTGAAACGTAGAGAGGCGTTAACGGTTTCAGGTCGCGCGTATCGTACCAGTTGTAGAAGTGTCCGCGGTAGCGTTCAAGGCCCTCCATGGTATGAAGAGTCCGCGCCGTCCGTTCAAGCAGCCTCCCGGCAGAAATATAACCGAAATCAAAGGCGGAAAGATTGGCCAGCAGGGCGATTCCCATGTTGGTGGGCGACGTGCGATGCGCGATTACCTCGACGGGGATCTCCTGATAGTTGTCGGGAGGCAGCCAGTTGTCCTCCCGGCCGACAAACGTCTCGAAAAATGACCATGTTTTCCTGGCGATTCTCCGCAGAAATCCTCTCTGTTCCTCTGTCGGAAGCGTACGGCGTCGAGTCAGCGGGCGACTTGTCCACCAGGCGACTGCGGGCGAAGCGCACCAGAGCGTGAGTACGGGACCGGCTGCGATGAACAGCGCCCTCCCTCCGGCCGCAACGGCCGCGAAGAACACGACTGCGGCCATGACCGGCGCAATCCACATGGTCCGATAGGACTCTATGAGATCCTTGCGTCCGGCACGCCCCGGATCTCCCGATGGATTCCATTCGAGCATGGGCCTTTTCGTGACCGCCATCCGGATAAGCGTCCGCATGATCGCATCCACGCTGAAGAATGCCTCGTAAGGCAGACAGATGAACGTGAACGCATCCCGGGCGAAGCCCCTCGCCGTCAAATCCAGAGCTGCCGCAAAGTGCTGCCGGGGTGTAACATCGTCCGGCTTTGAAAAGAGGTTCAGGGCGGAGGAGATCAAGGAAGGGACCAGGATGACGCCCGCCGCCGTCATAGTCCAGAAGAGCGGCGAGGGAGTAAGAAACCAGCCTGCCGCCAACAGGAGCATAAGGGCCGGGGCCATCAGGCTGCGGCGGAGATTGTCGAAGATTTTCCAGCGAGAGAGCATGGAGAGCGGATTCTTCCGCAGCCTTCCGTCCGCTTCCGGAACATAGGGCATAATCCACTGCGCGATCTGCCAATCCCCGCGAATCCATCGATGACGCCGGCTCACATCCGCTTCGTAGCGGGAAGGGTACTCCTCGTAAAGCTGCACATCGCTCAAAAGGCCGGCCCTGGCGTAGCACCCCTCCAGCAGATCGTGGCTGAGAATACGGTTTTCGGGGAAGCGCCCCCGTAAAGCCTGCTCGAACGCGTCAACATCGTAAATTCCCTTGCCGATGAACGAGCCTTCGCCGAACAGATCCTGGTACACATCCGAGACGGCCCTCGTATACGGATCGATGCCGAGTTCGCTTGCCCACAGTCGAGCGTACCTCGACCGGTTCGTGCCGATAATGCTCGCCGCCACGCGCGGCTGCAGAATACCGTATCCGCTTGTTACGCGCCTCCGCTCTTCGTCGTACCTGGGCTGATTGAGCGGATGCGCCATGGCGCTGACAAACTGCCGGGCAGAATCTCTTGGGAGCTGGGTATCGGTGTCGAGAGTGATCACATACTTCACCCCGGAAAGTACCGCCGTCTCACCCACGACGAGGGAGAAAGCCTCCTCGCCCCCGCCGCGGAGAAAGGCGTTCAGCGCGGCAAGCTTTCCCCTTTTTCGCTCATAGCCCATCCATACCCCTTCCTGGGGATTCCATCGGCGGGGGCGATGAAACAGGAAAAAAATGTCTCCCTCCGACCTCCGGTACTTTTTATTCAGCGCTTCGATTTTTTCCCGGGCCGTCTCCAGGAGAAACGCGTCTTCCGGGGACGTTTCTTCCGCGGCATCCCGAAAATCGGTGAGCAGGCCAAAGAGGATGTGATCATCCCTATTGGCCAGGAATCGGACTTCCATTGCCGCGACCAGGTCTTCGACGTTGGACACACTGCTGAGCATCGTCGGGGTCACCGCCAGCGTCAACAGCTCCGCCGGGATGCCCTTGGAAAGATCCATGCGCGGCAGCAGGCGCGGCAAAGACATCAACGTCGCCAGCAAGTTTACAAGAGCGATCGACAGGTGACCGGCGCAGAGGAGGGAGAGCAGTCCAAGCAGAATTGCCGCCCCTGTCGCCGTTCCGTCGAGGAAGGTTTTCGCTGCGAGCCCTCCCGAAAGAGCGGCGCTCAACAACAGGATGCTCCCGAGATAGATCGTCAGGGGATAGCGGCGGCAGAGTCCCGCTGCTCCGCAGGCAGGCGAAAACCGGACCCCCGACTCCCGTTCAAGACGTGCCGTTCCTTCGTCGATCAAATAGAATCCCACGTGCGCCGTTTTGTCACCGACACCTCTTTCGGCCGCTCCTTCGCGGGCAAGACGTATCGCAGTGCGTGCGACGTCAATCTCGGAAAACGGGCTGTTCTTAGCGATCCGCTCCACAACGTGGCGATACCGGTCGCGGGTGGTAAAATCCATCCTGCGGTAAATTCCGGCGGGGTCCTCGGTCAGGACATGCTCAACGATACTCATCTTCTCGACGAACTCGGGCCAGTCCATCGCCCCTAAAAAGCGGAGACTGCCGATGATGTTGCTTATTGAAGCCTGGTCCACCGTCTGGCGCTGATTTTCGGAGCGCACGCACTGCTCGATCGTCAGGCCGCTCTCCGACAACTGCTGTTCCATCCACGTCAAAGGAAGAGCGAGAGCGGCCCCCCGTCCCTGGAGACGACGAGTCAGCTCTGCGACAAACGAGACGTCCATCGGCGGATCCGAACGGGCCATATCGGCGATGGGAAGAATGAGGTTCTTGGGATCCTGCGACGCAACATCTATCATCTGATCGGCCCAGTATTCCGCAAGGTTGTGATACGCCCGTGCGGCGAGTATGCGATCCGCAACCTGCCTGAGGTTATCTATCAGTGCCAGCCGCAGCATGATGGGGATAGCCCAAAGTTCCCCCAGCTTGAGGGGCGTCACCGAAAGATAGGACTCGACGAAACGGACGAGGTTTTCCGGATCCACCCGCCCGTCGGAATGCGAAATCGTCTCCCTGGCTATGTCGTACACACGGGGAAACTCCTCCGGTGAAACGCCTGTCAAATACGGCAGTTCCCGGCTGTACCCCTTCGGCAAATGCCGTCTGGCCGTCCTGATCTGATCCTCTATCAAATGGAAGTTGTCAAGCAGCCATTCCCCGGCCGGCACTATCCTGCGCCCGGCCTCTGCATCATCCGCCAGCTGGGCGTAGGCTTCACGAAGCAGCTTCTCGTTTCCATCCAGCATGGGCAGAAGAGAATCCCGAGGATGTCCGGATTTCACACGATGCCTGTGTGCAAGAATCTTTCCATGCCGCTCCATCTGATCGGCACTTAACAGCTCCGCTCCGAAGGAGGTTTCCTGGGCCCGACGGAAAAGCTGGTTTCCGTCGCCGTCATTCACTGAAGAATCTTCTTCTGCGTCCCGCGCGCAGGAGGCGTGCAAGTCGCGCATACTCATGTAGGACGAGATTTTTTTCCAAAGGTATTTGAAATCCATTTCGATGTCTCCTTCTGCCGAACGTAAGAAAGGAAAGGTGTTCAGAGCATGTTGAATTTTAATCAGAAAATTTCTAAAATTACATTATAATTCTATAACCTTCGCGCGGTATTGTCAAGACTGCGTGCGAAGCCTAAATCCGCTAATTTTTCAGGCAGAGGGAGTGTCACCGGGCATACGGTGAATTCGCCCTCCCCCAGGGGCGAAGAGATTATCCCCTGGGGGAGGGCGTCTGAGGTGAGAGAAACCGACACGGATGTCGGTTTCACAGGCAGGCAGCCGGCGAACGCAGGGAGCCGCAGGACTCGCCCGGGCAGTTGTCACGGACGACAATCTGAACCGGCGGCCCAAGCGAGTTCCGGTGGCGCTCCCCGCTGAGGTGCGGATTTAGAAAGTTTCCGGCACATTGTCTTCCGATCTTATGAAGTAGTAAAATAATGCTGAGGCAGTTGTTTCCAACTCCAGGCCATACAGGGAGATGAGGAGCGATGAACCGCCGGAAAACGCTCGCAAACGCCTTCACCTTCGAAAAATACAAAAAATTCGCGAAGCGGGGAAAATTCCTCGCGGAAATGGACGGGTCGTTCCCTGGAAGAAACTCTATCCCCTTATCGAGCCCTTCTATCCCAAGGCCCGAAAAGGCTGTTTACGGCGACTCGGCCTCCATGGGCAAGACGAAAGAAATCGTGAAAAAGGTGCCCCGGACGCTGGACCTGATCCGGACGAAGGGAACCCAAAACAGAAAGCTCACCGAAGAAGAAAAAGAAACGAACCGCCTGCTGCCCGAAAACGGGAAGCAGCGGGGAGTGCCTCTTTCTTGTCGCGAAAAGGATAGTCGGCTTTTCGAAGGCGGATACAGGGGCCTGGCGAAGAACATGAACTTCGCCTCCGTGCTCTTTGCCCTGCCGAACTTGTACATGGTCAGAAGGGGCCTCCCGGCGTCGCGCGGGACGTAGTGTATTTAGTGTATTCAAAAACAGGCACAAGACCGTCAAAAACAGGAAATAACGCTGAAAGACGCAAAAGGCCGGCCATAGAGCGGGAATATGGGGTGAAAAGAACACAGGAAACGAGCTCAGCCGTCAAGGTTCAGCTGTCGGACGCCGGATCAGTTCTTGTTCAGGAGTTTCTTAAAGCGACATGGAATATCAGTCGTCAGTCTGCGGTGTGGCGGCGCGTAACAACTATTACCTAAGGAGGCGGAAGATTATGAGAGTATCCATTCCTTACGGAACATCGACTCTTTCCTGCGATATACCTGACAGCCGTCTGAAAGCGGTTCTCGTTTCGAGTCTTCATGAACTGAAAGCCGATGCGCCGGAGCGCGAAATCGTCAGAAAATCCCTCGACAACCCGATCGGATCCCCTCGTCTGCGAGACCTCGCGAAGGGGAAAGAGAACGTCGTGATCATCTCAAGCGACCATACGCGCCCCGTCCCAAGCGCCATTATCATGCCTCTCCTTCTCGAAGAGGTGCGGGCGGGAAACCCCGATGCACAAATCACTATCCTGGTCTCTACCGGAGGCCACCGGGCTACCACCCCGGAGGAGCTCCTGAAGAAGTACGGTCCCGAGATCGTGAAGAACGAACGCATTGTGGTCCACGACAGCCATGACGATACGAGCCTCGTTCACGTAGGGACCCTTCCTTCCGGAGGCGATTTGATACTCAATAAACTGGCAGTCGAGGCGGACCTGCTTGTCGCGGAGGGGTTCATTGAGCCGCACTTCTTCGCCGGTTTCTCAGGTGGCCGCAAGAGCGTACTCCCCGGCGTGGCGAGCTACACAACGGTGATGGCGAACCACTGCGCGGAGTTTATCGCGCACGAAAGGGCCAGAACCGGAATCCTCGAGGGCAACCCCATCCACATCGATATGGTCTTTGCTGCCCGCAAGGTCGGGCTGGCGTTCGTCTGCAACGTGGTCATCGACGCGGAGAAGCATATCGTGGCGGCCTTCAGCGGCGACATGGAAGCGGCGCACGAGAAGGGGTGCGAGTTCGTCGCCAAGTACGGCAGGGTCAAGGCCGTTCCCGCCGACATTGTCATCACGAGCAACGCAGGGTATCCTCTGGACCAGAATCTCTACCAGGCGGTGAAGAGCATGACCGCCGGCGAGGCGTCGTGCAGGAAGGGAGGCGTTATCATCGTCGCCGCCGAATGCAGCGACGGGCACGGCGGCGAGGCCTTCTACCGGACGTTCGAGACGATTCCGACGCCGAAGGGGATCATGGAGATGATCATGGCGAGGGGGAGAAATCAGACGGAGCCGGATCAGTGGCAGATCCAGATATTCGCCAGAGTACTGATGGATTTTACCGTGATCATGGTGACCTCAGCCCCCAAGGAGATGGTGGAGTATCTCAACATGCAGTGGGCCCCGTCTCTGGAGGAGGCCTTGTCGATGGCGGAGCGGATTCTCCGGAAACCGGACGCATCGGTCACCGTCATCCCGGACGGCGTGGCAGTGATTGTTGATGCGTTCTCTTCCTGAGAAGAGGAGGTGGACGCGCGTCAGTAAAAAACGAGAGGTAGTTTTTTTATCCTGCAGGGGGAGGGGGGAGGTTGTTTGAAACGGGAAGCCCTTATGACACATGACAAGGACAGTGTCGCCACGGCGCTCACGGATCTGAGCGCCGGGAACGATGTGTCTTTCGAGTGCAACGGACGCATGAAGACCATGAAGCTGGTAGACGCCATACCCTTCGGACACAAATTTGCGCTCGTTGACATTCCTGAGGGAGGGGATGTGCTGAAATACGGCGAGGTGATCGGCCGCGCTACCGAACCTATCAGAGCCGGCGCCCATGTCCATGTGCACAATCTCGAAAGTCTCCGAGGACGGGGTGATCTGGCCGCAGGGAGAACATCCGCGAAAGGAGGCCAAACATCATGAAGTTTATGGGGTATGTCCGTCCGGACGGACGTGTGGGAATCCGAAACCACATTGCGGTCATCCCCGCGTCAGTGTGCGCCTCGACGGTCGCGGCCCGAATCGCGGAACAAGTGGAAGGGGCGATAGCGCTTCCGAACCAGCACGGGTGCGCCCAGATAGGTCCGGATCTTGAAGTCACCGCCCGGACCCTTGCCGGTCTTGGGACGAACCCCAACGTAGCGGCGGTGTTGGTGATCGGGCTGGGGTGCGAAAGCGTGCAGGCGGAGCGTCTCCACAAGGAGATTGCAAAGTCCGGCAAGCGGGTGGAGTCACTGGTCATTCAGGAGTGCGGCGGCACGCTCAAGGCGCAGGAGCAGGGGCTCCGCATAGCCCGTTCGATCAGCCAAGAAGTGGCGATGATGACCCGCGAGGAGGCGGACGTCTCGGAGCTGGTGCTCGCGCTGGAGTGCGGCGGTTCGGACACGACGTCGGGACTCGCGGCGAACCCGGTACACGGCTATGTGTCGGACAAGGTGATAGGCTTGGGAGGAACGTCCATCCTCTCGGAGACTACGGAGCTCATCGGCGCGGAGCATATCCTTGCCCGCAGAGCCGTCTCGAAGGAGGTGGCGGACAAGCTCTTGGAGATCGTCCGCGCCTGTGAGGCGAAGGCGAACGCTATGGGCGTCGACATGCGGGGAAGCCAGCCCACGCCGGGCAACATCCGGGGAGGGCTGACCACCATCGAGGAGAAGTCGCTCGGATGCATCTACAAGGGGGGTTCCAGCCCGCTCGAAGGTGTGCTGGAGTATGGCGTACGACCTCCGGGCAAGGGGCTCTATGTCATGGACACGCCGGGACAGGATATCGAATCCATCACCGGCATGGTCGCAGGAGGCTCCCAGATAGTGATTTTCACTACGGGGCGCGGCTCGCCGACCGGCTTCCCCCTTGCCCCGGTGATCAAGATCACGGGCAATCCCAAGACCTACGTCATGATGGAGGAGAATATCGACATCAACGCGGGGACGATCATCGACGGCGTCGAATCCATACCGGAGGTGGGGGAGCGCGTCTTCGCGGAGATCCTGCAGACCTGCAATGGAAAACTCACCAAAGCGGAAGCGTTGAAACACATGGAGTTCGGTATCTACAAACTGACGTCGACTTTTTGAAGAGGCTCCTATCCCAAATGACTTTTTAAAAGGAAGGTGCATACTATGGGCGGTAAAGTTCCGATTCTCAAGACGATACAGAAGGTGCCCGGCGGACTCATGGTGGTCTTCCTGCTTCTCGGCGCAATTGTGAACACTTTTGCCCCGAAGTCGCTCATGATCGGCAGTTTTACCACCGCGCTCTTTAAACAAGGAGCGCTCCCTCTCATCGCAGTGCTCCTCTTCTGCAGCGGCGCGCAGATCACGATCAAGACGGCCGGGGTCGCTCTCTGGAAGGGGTTCGTGCTGAACACCGTCAAGATCCTTCTTGGCATTTCGATAGGGCTTGTCGTGGGGAAGCTCATGGGGCCGGAGGCTTCTCTTTTCGGTCTTACCCCCCTCGCCCTCATCGCAGCCATGGCGAACTCGAACGGTGGCCTCTACACCGCGCTCGCCCAGAAGTACGGTGACGCCTCCGACATCGGCGCCGTGGCCATCATCTCCACGAACGACGGTCCCTTCTTCACCATGGTGGCCATGGGGATGACAGGGTTGGCCAACATACCCATCATCGCGATGGTGGCGGTTGTCGTCCCGATCGTCATCGGTATGATCCTTGGCAATCTCGACGAGGACATGCGGGAATTCCTCGCCCCGGGTGTCATGCTCTCCATCCCCTTCTTCTCTTTCCCGCTCGGAGCGGGGCTCAACCTGATGGATATCGCGAAGGCCGGAATCCCCGGCATCGCGCTCGGCCTTATGACCCTGCTCGTCACGGGAATAGGCGGCTTCTTTGCCTATAAGTACCTCATCCCGTCGAGAGAGAAGCGGAGCGATGCGGTCGGCGCGAGTATCGGCACAACGGCAGGCAACGCCGCCGGAACGCCTGCGGCGATAGCGGCCGTCGATCCGACATGGGCCCCGTACGCGGCTGCGGCGACGGTGCAGGTCGGTGCGTCGATTGTCATCACCGCGATCCTCTGTCCGCTGCTGGTCGACTTCCTCAGCAGGATCTGCAAGCAGCACAACAACGTCGCTAAAGAAGAAGGCAACTGATTTCAGCGAACCGGTCCGCCCTGCGTCGCGGTTGCCGGGCTCAACCCGTGCGGCGGAGAGAGAGTGGTCTCTTCGCCGCCGAGGAGATCGACGAAATCATGCCGGCCGCAGTCCGCACCGCCGACGGCATGTCGTACAACCGCAAGGAAAGAAACGGGGGGAGACATATGAATGCACGGTATATCGTCGTCGCCGATGACTTCACCGGTTCGAACGACACTGGAATTCAGTTCCTGAAGGCGGGGTACGACGCTTCGGTGATCCTGGATCCTTCGGCGCTCTCCACGATTGAGGGCGAGAGAGTCGTCGTCGTGGATACCGAGTCGCGGAACATTCCCGCTCAGGAGGCGGTCGCCTGTTTGAAGACGGTGGCGGAATACCTGCTGCCTCTGCGAGGGAAGAGAGTGATCTACAAGAAGGTCGACTCGACGCTGCGAGGCAACATAGCCGCCGAAACAGCCGTCTTGCGGGAGACGCTCGGCTTTTCCGTGACAGCGTTCACCCCGGCCTACCCCAGAAATAAACGCACCGTGCGGGAAGGTCTGCTGCTCCTCGACGGAATTCCCGTGGCCGATACCGAGATGGGGAAGGATCCGCGGAAGCCGGTGACTACCTCGTCACTGCAGGAAACGCTGCGCGGCGGCGGTTCGCTCGAGGTCCGGAACGTCTCGCTCGCCGAAATCCGGGCAGGGGAGATTCCGGAGATTCTGAGGGCTGCAGGCAACGCCGGCTCGTACTCCTTCGACGTCGAGACGGACGGCGATCTTGAGCTGATTGTGAATGGCATGTGCGCCGCGCTGCCGCCCGAGGACATCCTCTGGGTGGGGTCGGCAGGGATGGCCGAGGCCCTGGTGAGCCGAAGCAGTCCGGCGTTTTTCGTGGTCGGGAGCATGAGCCCGAGGAGCGCCCTCCAGGCACGGACGCTTCTGCAGGAGAAGGACGTCGCTCCTGTTCTGGTGAATATCCGTGCGCTGCTGCACGACGTCGCCTCCGAGGAGCGGCGCCTCTCCCATACCGTCTCGGGATTGCTTCGGAGCGGCAGGAGCGTCCTTCTGGCGTCATCGCTGGACGAAGAGCAGATCGAGGAGGGGCGGAACGCCAATGCGTCCGAAACAATCTGCCGGAGTCTCGCCGCTGTTGTTCCGTCGGTCCTGAAGTCTGCTCGCGTCTCCGGGATGTTTATCACCGGAGGGGAAGTCGCCATCTGGATCGTCTGGGCGCTGGGAGCCGGGGGGACCGACCTTGTGAAGGAGATTGAGCCTGGAATTCCGCTCGTCCGCCTCAGGGGAGGAGAATACCACGGCCTTCCCGTGGTTACAAAGGCCGGCGCGTTCGGCGGTGAACGGACGATGGCGGAGTGTTTCTCCGTACTGACGGACGCGAAATAAAAACGGAGGAGGAGAATGAATGACGGATGTTCGTCAGGATGCCTTGAAAATTGCACAGAAGGCCATAGAGGCCGTGCTCCCGGAAAACGCTGTGGAGGCGGCGCTGCGCGGTGAGGCTTTTTCAGCCCGTGCGAGGTCCGGAGGGAGGATCGTGCTCACGGCCATCGGCAAAGCGGCGTGGCGGATGGCGAAGGCCGCCGCTGACACACTGGGAGACCGGCTGGACGGAGGCGTCGTCGTGACGAAGTACGGGCACAGCAACGGCCCGATAAAGGGTATCGAGATTTTTGAGGCGGGACACCCGTTTCCGGACGAGAACACGATTAAGGGCACAGCCCGTGCGCTCGAAAGGGTCAGCGGGCTCTCAGCAGAGGATACGGTGCTTTTCCTCGTCTCCGGTGGGGGTTCGGCCCTCTTCGAGAAGCCGAGGGAGGGGATAACCCTCGATGATCTGGTCGGAGTGACCGACCAGCTGCTTGCATGCGGCGCGGACATCGTCGAGATCAATACGATACGGAAACGGCTTTCTTCGGTGAAAGGAGGGCGTTTCGCCCAGTTCGTCGCTCCGGCGCACGTCTTTTCGGTGGTACTCTCGGACGTCCTTGGCGACAGGCTCGACAGCATCGCCTCCGGACCGGCGTATCCTGACGGTTCGACGAGCGCCGATGCGTCGAGGATCGTCGAAAAGTACGGGCTATCGCTGAGCACGGTGCTTCAAGAGGCTTTGGAGAAGGAGACCCCGAAATCGCTTACAAATGTCACAACGGTCATCACCGGGAGCGTGACGGCGCTCTGTAAAGCTGCGGAGCGCGAGGCCGCCGCCCTCGGGTATACGCCGCTCCTGCTGACGACGATGCTGAACTGCGAGGCACGCGAGGCGGGGGCCTTCATCGCCGCCATGGCGAAGGAGATCCGGTTGTCCGGGAATCCGGCGTCGCCGCCGTGCGCCCTGCTCCTCGGCGGGGAGACGATCGTCCGGCTCAAAGGGAAGGGAAAGGGCGGACGGAACCAGGAGATGGCCCTGGCCGCGGCGTTCGGCATCAAGGGGCTTGCGGATACGGTTGTGATCTCCGTCGGTTCCGACGGCACCGACGGACCGACGGACGCGGCGGGAGGCGTTGTGGACGGCGGGACGATCGGTAGACTTGCCGACCTTGGGCTCGACGCGGAGGCGCTGCTCGCCGACAACGACTCCTACCATGCGCTCGACGCCTGCGGCGGCCTTGTCAAAACGGGGCCGACCGGAACCAACGTGAACGACCTCACCATTGTGCTCTGCAGATAGCCGCTCACTGCGAAAGACGGAACGAGGCCCCCTTCTTTTGGGGGCCTCGTATGATTTTCTCTTGCAGTCGCCGGGGAGAGACTGCCTGTCGGGCTTTTCCCTGGAATCTGCAGCAGTCGCCTCCCCGTCGGCCTTGCCTGCGGAAAGGCCGGCGTCGCTCCCGTTCTCTGTGCCTCTACGAGGGAGAAGAGGAAGGCCTGTTGAAATATGTCCTGTTCGAGATCCCGTCGATAGGGTTGTGTCTCCCTAAATCCGCAGGTTTTTCAGGCAGAGGGAGTGTCACCGGGGAACGCTTGGGCGGGGGGTGCAGATTGTCGTCCTTGACAACTGCCCAAGCGATCAACACGGCTCCCTGCGTTCGCCGGTTGCCTGCTTGTGAAACCGACATCCGTGTCGGTTTCTCTCCCCCGGGCGCTGTGCCCGGCGACACTCCCTCTGCCTGCGGATTTAGGGTCTCGTTTAAGGAGAATCTCCTCTTCGAGCTCTTTCTGTGCGCTGACGTCGAGCGCGACGCGGATCACGGCCCGTTCGTCCCGGTCGGGCCCGGCACCTGGGCGCTTTTTCGTGATCTCCTCCGTCTTGCTTGTCCATGGCGGTGGTCGGTGACTCTTCTCAAATTCCTATTTTGGACAAGAGTGATTCATGATATAGTCTTTGTCATTCCGGAAAGCCCCGGGGCGCCCCCGGCGCGGGGGAAAAGGGTCCTTCCGCCATCCTTCTTCTTCGAGGTGAGACGTTTGCTGAAGAACATGAAAATAGGAACAAAGCTCACTGCCGGATTCGCAGCTGTGCTCGTCATTTTTTCCGCGGCCGGGTGGTTTGCCTGGCGCAATATGGACAACGTGATATCCGAGGTGGGCACTCTCGAACAGCGGTACGTCCCCGGAATCGAACTTTCCAATGAAATTGAGAACATTGTTCAGAGCCTCATGCTCCACATCCGCACCTACGTCCTGGCGGACAGCTATCGGGACCTCCAGGCAGCCCTCGGGGATTTCGAGGCCCTTGACGGGATTCTGAAGAAAGCCTGGGAGCATGCCTCAGCCCATCCCGGCCTTGAACGTCTTGCCGAAGGCGTGAAGAAATCCGGCGAGCAGGTTGCCGAATACCGGAGACTGCTTGAGGAATCTCAGAAGATGATCGCCTCTATGGCCGCCCAGAGAAGGAAGGCAGCCGAGTCGGGAGAATCCATGCGAAAGATTGCCTACGACCTGCTGTATGATGAAAAGGACGCCATGGAAAAAGATCTGAACGACCCCGTCTCCCGGGGCAACGCGCCCGCCAGGCTTGAGAACATTGCCCTTCTCGACACGCTGGTGGAGGCCGTCCACAGGGCGGAATACGTGACCCTTACTGCCATAGCGAACAAAAAAACGGAGATGATCGGCCAGGCGAAAAAGGAACTCAAGGACGTTCGCGACATTCTGTCCGAAGTCAGGAAGACCGCCTTTGAGGAAAAACTGATCAGGAACCTCGAAAAAGCGACGAAAGACGCGGAAGAGTACGAGCAGGCCCTCGACGACTTTTCAATGGCCTGGGCAAACCTCGAGAACCTGGGCCAAGAACGCACCGCCGCTGGGGAAGCTGTCCTTGCGGCGGCGGGAGACGTGATGAAGTTCAGCGTCGACAGAACGCTTGAAATATCGGGAGTGGTGACCGACCAGGCCCGGAGCGTCTCGAACATGCTCCTCCTTTCCGTTTTTATCGCCGTTCTTGTCGGAATGGTGGTGGCGGTGATCATCACCCGCATGATCACCCGTCCTCTCGGCAGGGCCGTGAGCCTGGCCGAGCGGGCGGGGAACGGCGACCTGACCGTGGCGAGGGATGATTTTCAGTATGATTCGGCTGACGAGATAGGCGCGCTGGCCGACGCGCTGGCCAGGATGACGACGAGCCAGGCTGAAGCCGTGAGGGAGATCGTGGCTGCGGCAGAAGAGGTGGCCAGGGGAGCGGAAACCCTCGCAGCCCTTTCACAGGAGACCAACGCCTCGGTGGAGGAAGTGAGGGGTTCCCTCGAGCAGGTGGCCTCCATCTCCGAGAGCAACTCCGCCGCCCTCGAGGAGTCGAATGCCGGTGTGGAGGAAATGGCTGCGGGCGCCCAGGCGGCGGCCAAGGCTTCGTCCGACTGCGCGGCTGCGGCGAACCAGACGGCGGCCATGGCGAAGGAAGCGGTTGAAAGAGTGGAGGAAGTCATCCGGGAAGTGCGCGCCGTCGGGGGGAAGTCCGGAACGAACATGGAGAAGATCCGGGCCCTCGCAGATTCCGTAGAGGAAATCTCCGGTTTTGTCACGGTAATCACCTCCATCGCCGACCAGACGAACCTCCTGGCGCTGAACGCCGCCATAGAGGCAGCCCGGGCCGGGGAAGCGGGCCGCGGATTCGCCGTGGTGGCCGACGAGGTGCGGAAGCTCGCCGAAGACTCCAGCAAGGCGGCCCGGGAAGTGGCGGCCCTCATCACCACCCTCCACGGAAATGCCCGGGAATCCATGGATGTGACCGAAGAGACCGGCAGGGTGATGCAGTCCACCGTGGCCGAAGCGGCGGACGCCCAGGGCAGGCTGTCCGGCGTGCTTGGCGAAATCGCCGGGATCGAGGAAGCAATCGCCCACATCGCAGGGCTTTCAAGGTCCCAGGCTTCCGCAAGCGAGGAAATGGCCGGGGCTATCGACCAGCTCTCCAATGCCACCATCGACGTAGTCCAGAGGGTGGATGCCATCCGGGGAGCCTCGGCGGAGACGGCATCGGCGTCGGAGGGGGTGGCCAGGGAAGCGTCGGTCATGGCGGACAGGGCCGAGCGCATGCGGAAGCTCCTGTCCCGGTTCATCCTGTCGAAAGAAGGGGAGCCGGAAAAGGGGCCGGAAGGGGAAGCTGCGGGGCTCGTCCCGACCGAGTAAACTGAAGCGGCGGACCGGTTTGTACAGGTCCGCCGCTTCAGTTTACTTCAGGACAGAATCCATTCTCTGGGCGAAAAAGTTGGAAAGCGGTGTGACCCTGCTCAGTTCCACGAGAGTGTCGATGGTGAACTTCAGGTGGAGCCTGGCGGCCTCCCGGGCACGGAGGAGGTCTTGATCCCGGATGGCCGACACGAGATCTCTGTGCTGCTCGAGAATTTTCTCCGTTCTATCCGGGGCCGCCGAATCGAGGACTTCCATCCTCATGGCGGAAATTCCCTTTTCGGACATCTCGAGGAGAGATTCGTAGAGCCTGAAAAGGAGGGTGTTCCCCGTTGCCTTGAAGATGGTGGCGTGGAGGACTGTGTTCCAGTAGGCTCCGAGAGGGGCCTCGTGAGGATCCTGCTCTTTGTGGATTTTTTCGAGCATGGAGATGCATTCGTCCATTTTCTCCAGGTCCCGCTCCTTCCGCCGCAGGGCTGCCAGCGCGGCGGCGCCGGGGTCCAGGAGCTGCCGCACCTCCATGACCTGGGAGAGCGCTTCCATGGGCCACACCTGGGCCCGGCCGAGAACTCTCCTGATCTCGTCCGGGTTTCCCTCGGCGAGGAAGATTCCCTGCCTGTCCCTGATCTCCAGCAGGCCGAGGGCTTCGAGGGCGATAAGCCCTTCTCTCAGAAGGGGCCTGCTGGTACCGAGCAGCGCGGCGAGCTCCCGTTCCGAAGGCAGTTTGCCCTCCGAGACCACGTCGCCCTGTGACACGAGGTCCGTCAAGCGCCTGATAAGGTCCTTTCGCGTTTCGTTCATGGAGTCCTCCCTGCAGTTCAGAATGGTTTTTGGGCCCGACAATAAGTTAAAAAAAGAACTTGAAGTTTTCTGTTGATTCCCCTTGTCTTCCTTCCTGATACCATGATAATATAAAATCGGTTTGATTGGAATACCTTGGTCGACCAGAAGCTTTTCCGAAAGCGGGTGTTACAGGGTGGCTTGGGAGTACGACGTTCTTGTCATTGGAGGAGGAGTAGTGGGCTGCGCCATAGCCAGGGAACTTTCAAGGTTCCGGGTGAGGGCGGCCGTCGTCGAGAAGGAGATGGATGTCGGCCTGGGGACGAGCTGCCGGAACAGCGGCGTGCTCCATGCGGGCTTCAACTACACTCCTGGGACGCTCAGGGCGGTTCTCGACGTGAAAGGCAATCATATGATGGACGATCTCTGTCGGGATCTCAAGGTGAAGATCAAGCGGATAGGCAAGCTGACGGTGGCGCTGGACGACGAGGACGAAGCCGCCCTCCACAGGCTGAAGGAGCAGGGGGAGGCCAACGGTGTCCCGGGACTGGAGCTCGTCGGCAGGGAGCGGATGCAGCAGATCCAGCCCGGCGTGGAAGGATCCCTTGCCCTTCATTCCCCGAGCAGTTCCATCATTTCCCCCT
Organism: Aminivibrio sp.; assembly: GCF_016756745.1. NCBI lineage: Bacteria > Thermotogati > Synergistota > Synergistia > Synergistales > Aminobacteriaceae > Aminivibrio > Aminivibrio sp. Next base: position 901 of record NZ_JAESIH010000065.1, on the reverse strand, counting down.
ACGGGCTCACCATCGGCCTTGCGGAGAATGCCCTCGCCAACGGGGTGAACTTTCACCTCGGGCAGCGGGTGACCGCCCTTTCCTCCCTCGCGGGGGGCGGCTGGTCTGTGGGAACCGGGTCAGGGGAAACTTTCACGGCGAAAGTTCTGGTGAACGCCGCCGGACTCTTCTCCGCAGAGGTGTGCCGCATGGCGGGGATCACCGATTACGTGATCTACCCCTGCCGGGGCGAGTATTACGTCCTGGACAGGCGCCTCGACGGCACCCTGAAGGCCCTGATCTACCCCGCGCCGAAGAAGAACGCACCCGGGCTGGGAATTCACCTTACCCCCACCGTGGACGGCAACATCCTCATCGGGCCCAGCGCCGAATACCTCAACGACCCGGAGGACTACGGATGCACCGCCGACGTGATGCAGGAACTCCGCAGGGAGGGACGGGAACTCCTTCCCGAGATCCTCATGACGGATTATATACGGAATTTCGCCGGCATCCGCCCGAAGCAGACGCCCCCCGAAGAGGGGGGGAACAAGGATTTTGTCATCGAGGACCGGAAGGACGTCCGGGGATTCATCAACCTGGTAGGCATCGAAAGTCCCGGCCTGACGTGCGCTCCGGCCATAGCCGAGATGGTCCGGGCAATGGTGGAGAAGCACATCCCTCTCGTCCCCGACGCCTCCTTCAATCCCGTGCGGCCGGGCAGTCCCCTCCTCTTCTCCGAGCTGCCGGCGGACGAGAAAGCGGCCCTCATCGCAGACAACCCCAACTACGGCGAGATCATCTGCCGGTGCGAAAAGATCACCAAGCAGGAGATCCTGGACGCCATCGCCAATCCTCTCGGCGCCAGGACGCTGGTGAGCATAAAGTACAGGGCCCGGGCCTCCATGGGCCGCTGCCAGGG